>JAIEQN010000212.1 GCA_019747685.1 Gemmataceae bacterium | reverse complement strand
CGTCTTGGCGGCGGCCGGCGGGGGGACCGGGGGCCTGGCCGGCCGGTCGAGGGCGGCCAGCAACCGGCCGGCGTGCCGGGCCGGGTACTCCCGGTTCAGCCGGTCGAGCAACTCGATCCGGTCCTCCGTCGTGTTCCGCAGCGGCAGGTCCGGCCAGCGGGCCCGGAGGTCGATCTTCGCGTCTTCCGGCAGGACCTGGGGCGAGGTCCAGCCGCCGGGCTCGTCGAACTCGACGTGCAGCCGCATCCAGTCCGGCAGCTCGGCCGACAGGAGCGGGGCACAGCCCGGGCCGTACGGCCCGCCCGGGTCGGTCGCCGGGTTGAACGGGGTGTAGTGGGGGTACGGGCGGGCGTCCTCCCCGCCGAGCACGGCGGCCAGCCGGCCGTCCAGCCGCCACAGCGCCGCCCGCAGGTCGTGCCCCAGCTCCGCCCGGGCCGCGGCCTCCTCCCGCTCCCGCTCGACCCGCAGGCCGACGAGGGTGACCCACCCCAGGCCGGCGAACACCAGCCCGGCCACCAGCAGGTAGATCGCGGCCCCGCCGACCGGGCCGAGCAGCCGGTTCACTGGTCGTCCTCCCGCACGATCAACCCCGGCCCGGCCATGTACCCGTGGGCCCGGACGGTCACGATCGCCTCCCCCGCCTCGTCCCCGTCCGGGTCCTTCAGCTTGGCCCGCAGCCGGGCCACGTGCATGTCCACGGCCCGGGTCTCCAGCCCGGCCGTGCCGATCCCCCACACCCGGGTCAGCAGTTCCTCCCGCGACACCGCCCGCTCCCGGTTCATCAACAGGTACTTCAACAGGGCCGCCTCCGTCTCGGACAGGTCGGTCCGGGAGGCGTCGCCCCAGCGGACCTCCCGCCGGGCCAGGTCGATCGTCCCGCCGCCGAGGTGGGCCACCCGGACCTCCGGCACCGCCTTCAGAGTCCGCCGCAAGACGGCCTCGACCCGGGCCAATAGCTCCTTCGCCGAGAACGGCTTGACGACGTAGTCGTCGGCCCCCATCTTCAGCCCCTTGACCCGGTCGTCCTCACTCCCCCGAGCGGTGAGGATGATGACCGGCCGGGTCGGGCAGGTCTTCCGCAGCTCGGTCAGCACGTCCAGCCCGTCCCGTTTGGGTAAGAGCAGGTCGAGCAGCACCAGGTCGACCCCGGCGGCGGCGCCCTCCCGCAGCCCGACCGACCCGTCGGCCGCCTCGGTCACGTCGTACCCGCTCAGCCGTAGGGCGTCCGACACCCCGCGGCGGATGGCCGGCTCGTCTTCCACGACCACGATCCGGGCTTTGGGCATGGGCCACCGTCCGTCGGTTGCGGGTGAACCACCTGTCATGTACCGGTCATACCCGGCCAAGCGCCGACCGCTGATTGGTCGCACTAAGCCAATGTCCGACCTGCGTTTCGGGTAAAAGAGTTGGTCGAAGTCTGGGATGACCCCCCCTCCCCCCTACTTTTTTTCACGCCGACGGAACCCCAATCAGCTCAACCACTTGATGACGATTCGGGGTTGACACCCCGTCATGCTCGGTCGCCGATTCCACCCGAAGTCTTTACCGAGCTTCGGGTTGGCCAAGTAGAGGGGCATGACCGGACCCGCTCATGCTCGCCCAAACCCGGTCGGGCCGGGGGTCAACCCCAGCCCTAACTAATCATCTGTATACATACACTCCGGGCTGGCCGGTGTCAAACCCGGTGCCGGCCGGCCCAGCGCGGGTCACTTCGCCAGGAGCCCGCCGATGGTCACGTTCTTGTCGTACTCCAGCTTGTACTCGTACTCGATCGCCAGGGCCTTCTCCCGGTTCTGGGTCGGCTGGACGGTCACGTCCCACCGGAGCAGACCCTTCGGCTTCTCGTCCCTCTGGTACAGCGGGTCGGTGCTGAGTTCCGGCTTCGGGTTCGCCAGGTTGACGGCGATCGTCATGGCCGCCTCGGCGTGCGGCACCCGGTCCCACACCTGCACCGCCACCGGGTCCTTCTTGTAGCTCGACAGGCTGATGCGGTACTTGAAGGTCAGCACCTGGTTCCCGCCCTGGGTGGTCCGGGCCTTGTCCAGCAGGGTGCGGGACACCTGCAACTGCGGGTCGGCCCCGAACCCGACGGTGAACGGCTTGCCGACCGCCACCAGCGGCAGCTTGGTCTGGCCGACGAAGTCGCCGCCCAGGTACATCGTCGCCTCGCCCGGCAGGAGGACCAACTCGCTCGTGTTGACCAGGTCGGCCAGCCGGTAGACGTTCGGGGTCAGGACCGGGACGGCCTTGTAGTAGAACCGCGGGGTCAGGTCGAACCGGGCCACCTCCAGCACCTGCTCGTCGGTCCGGCTGGGCAGGCTGGTCGGCCCCTTCGGGCGGTACGCCACGCTCGGCAGGTCGGCCCCCTCGGCCCGGGCCTCGGCCGCCACCTTGGTCAGCTCGTCCCGGTCGAGGACGAGGTCGCGGAACTGCTCCAGGGCGGCCGCGTCGTTGAACAGTTTGGCCCCCACGTCGTCCTTCTTCTGGGCGTAGTTCTGCTGGGCGGCCGCCCGCTGGCCCCGGGCCTGCTGCTCCAGCCCCTTCCCGATGGCGGTGGGGTTCGGCATCCCCGCGAGGCCGCCGGCCTGACCGCCCCCGCCCGGGCCGCCCGGCTGCCCCGGCGGACCCACGCCCGGGACGGCGGACGCCAGCCCCGGCCCGCCGACCGCCACGTCCAGCACCCGCAGGTCGGGCGGGGCGGCGTTCAAGAGCGGCTGGGCGGTGGACAGGGTCAGGTTGACGTTCGACCAGTCCTCGCCGGTCTGTTGTTCCACCGCCGCCAGGTATTCGAGCGTTACCGGGTCCTTGTCCTTGGCCCCGGCCCGGAGCTTGTACACCGGCCGCCAGCCGGCGCTCGACACCAGGTAGCTGAGCCGGACCGCCCCCGGCCCGGCCTTCTTGTCGACCCCGATGATCGCGTCCCGCTCGGTCCGGACCGACCCGCCGGCCCGCTCCCCGAGCAGCCGCTTGGTGAACTCGGTCTGCTCGCCCAGGGCCTCGATCTGCTGCTTGACGGCCAGGGCATCCTTGGCCCGCTTGGCCCGGTCGTCCTGGACGAACTTGGCCAGGGTGATGAATCTTCTCCGGGTCGAGCTGGCCCTTGTCGGTGACGGTCTCCAATGACTTCGCGGTGAACCCTTCGAGCTTGTCGAGCAGCTTCAGGTTTTCCTCGGCCGCCTTCAGGTCGGCCTGGAGGGCCTGCCCCTTCTGGGTCAGGGTCTTGAGCTGCCCTTCGAGCTTGCGGACCTCCTCCCGGGTGTCCTCGGCGATGGCCCGGGTGCGGAACCGGACGCTCAGCACCCGGCCGGCGTCCCCGCCCTCGGCGTAGAGCGAGGTCGGGATGACCTGCGGGGGCATCGGCGACACCACCACCTCCGCCACCCCGGCCGCGTCCGGCAGCGTCACCTCCCGGGTGACAAGGGCGGTCGTCTGGTACAGGGTGACGGCCACGATCTTGCTGGCCGCCGGCTTGACCGGGTCGGCCTTCGGGTCCTGGCCGCGGGCGACGGACGCGAGGCCGACGACGAGGGCGAGCAGGGAGAGGGTGCGGGTCATGGGCGTCCGGTGTCGGGTGTGTCGAGCGGGCCGTCCGCGGTCCGCGACGACGCACCGGGGGGGTGGTGCGTCGTCGCCGGCCTCCGGCCGGCTCGACACACCCTACAAGAGGCCGTTACTTCGCCGGCTCGAAGCCCTTGGCCTGGGCCTGCTCCCGGACGACGGCCTTGACCGCCTCGTCCAGGGCCCTCTCGGCGTCCGTCTTCGGCTGCTTGGCCCGCTCGGCGTCGACCACCTTCTGCCGCTTGGCCGTCAGCTCGGCCACCTGCTTCTGGATGGTCGCCCGCTCGTCCGCCTTCTTCTTGACGTACTCGACCCGCTCGGCCGGCGTCAGCGCCTTCAGCTCGTCCGGCAGCTCGTCCGCGGGGAGCTTGGCCAGGTCGAAGTCCTTGTCCTCCTTCATTCGATCGACCAGGTCCCAGTCGCGGTTCCGGTAGAGGGCGCCGGCCTTCGACGCGGCCCGCCCCAGGGCCGCCGTCGGGGCGGCGGCACCGGCCGGGGCGGCGGCCAGGGCGTTACGGTCCTGGAGGGCCTGGTTCGCCAGCTTCTCCTCGCCCAGCTTGCCGTACCGGACGTAAGTGTTGTTCATCTCGGCGTCGAGCTTGAGGATGTCGGCGTCGAACTCGGTCTTGATGGCCACCTCGTTGGCCGCCCGGTTCTGGTCGATGGAGACACCCTTACCGCCGCACTTGGCGGCGAACCCCATCCACCCCGGGGCGATCCCGTCCGACCCCGGGCCGCAGTAGATGGTGTTGACGACCACCCCGGCCGCCTTGGCCCGGGCCGCCGCCTCGTCCAGCGTCACCTGCTTGTCCTGGTCGGCCCCCTCGTTCCCGCAGACGAAGATGAGCTTCAGCGCCCCGTCGGCTTTCGACCACTTCTGGTCGGCCAGGGCGGTCGTCGTCACCCGGGCGACCAGCTCCGTCCCGCCGTTGGTCCGCAGCCCGTTGAGGGCCTTGTACACCTCGTCCAGGTCGGCCGTCAGGTCGACCTCCTTCCGCACCCAGCCGCTGGCCGGCGTGTAGGTGTCGTGGCCGTAGCTGTACAGGGCGACCCGGAGGTCCGGGGTCGGCTTGAGCCGGGCCAGCTCGTTGACGATGTCCCAGAGCTTGAGCTTGGCCGAGTCGATCAGCCCGTTCATGCTCCCGGACACGTCGAGGCAGAGGACCAAGTCGATCGGCTTGCCGGCCGGCTTGGGGTCGGCGGCCCGGGCCGGTGCGGCGAGGGCGGCCGCGGCGACCGCAGCGGCCACGAGACGAGAGGCGGGTGACATGCGGCCTCCTCCTGGGGCGGCCCGAAGCCGGGGCGCTTCCTCCCCGCCCGGGCCGCACCCGGATTGTAACCGCCGGGGTGTAACACCGGGGTAACGGAGGGGTTGGGGCAGAAATTGACCACAACGACACGAAGGACACGAAGGAATTCACAAGGGCAACGAGTTGTCACCCGAAAACCCTTCTGCCCGTCTTCGTGTCGTTCGTGTCGTTGTGGTTAACTCCCTCCGATTCCGTCCGTGCCGGTCGTTCCGGGTTTGAGCAAAGTCGGGGGGTTCGGGGTGCCGAAAGGTGTGCTAACGCGACCGGGCGCGCGGACCCTCGTTCGCGGGGGAGGGGGCGTCCGCTGGGGGGAACCATGAAGCGTACCGCGACCACACTGGTGATGCTGGCCGGGTTCGGCGGCGGGTGCGCCAGCACCGACGGCCCCAAGCCCGGGGCGCAGGGCGGGTTCAACACGGCGACCAAGCCGGCGGCCCTGCCGGGGGTGCAAGGGCCGGCCGGCGAGATGGTGCCGATGACCACCAGCCGGGGGGCCATGCCGGCCGGCGGGAAGGTGATGGCCGCCGACAAGGGCGTCGTCCGGGCCCACGTCCCGGGGATTTACGACGGCAAGGTGATGCAGGCCAGCGGGTTCGGCGGCGGGTGTGCCTCCGGGGACTGCGGCGGCGGGCACGGGGGCGGGGGCGGGTACGGCCCGGGGATGCCGGGGTACAACGCCGGCGTCCTGCCGGTCCCGGGGATGGGGCCGCCGGGGGCGGTCGCGGCCGTGGGGGCGCTGGTCCCCGGGATGCAGCGGGCCCCGACCAACCAGCGGACCTCGATCCTGTTCACCGGCCCGGCCGGGATGAAGGTGACCTGGCAGTTGCCCAACGGCGGGTTCAACGACGAGGCGTCCGCCCTGACCGCCCCGAAGGACTACAACTTCCTCCAGGCCCAGGTCTACCGGCTGCGGCTGACGCAGATCCTGCCGAACTTCCCCGGCCGGGCGTTCTACCCGACCCTCCAGGTCGAGCCGGCCAACCCGAAGACGGTGACGTTCCTGGCCCACTCGTCGGTCCCGGTGACGTTCACCGACGAGGACTTCCGGCAGGCGGCGGCCGGGAACCTGGTGGTCAAGGTCATCTACCTGCCGGACCCGACGTTCCAGGACTTCGCCACGGTGGAGGGGCCGGCCGAGATCGTCTCGACCCGGCTGGAGCCGGGGGCCGACCCGGTGGCCGAGGCCCAGCGGCGGGGGAGCATCCTGGCCGTCATCCGGCTCGGGAACATCGACCTGGAGAACCGGGCGTCGCCGGCCATGACCGCCCCGCCGGGCGGGGTGATGATGGGGGTCCCGGTGATGATGAACGGGGGGTCGGCCCCGGGGACGGCGTCGGTCGGCGGCCCGGCGGTGGTCCCGCCGGCGAGCAAGCCGCTGGCCCCGGCCAGCCCGG
>JAIEQN010000269.1 GCA_019747685.1 Gemmataceae bacterium | reverse complement strand
AAGGGCGAGCCGGGGCCGCTCCCGGCCGGCCCGGGCACCCCGCCCGGCGGCCCGCCCGTCCCCGGTGACACCGGCCCCGGGGCCGTCGCCGGCGGCGACCCGGACACCGACTTCCTCCGCGCCCTGGTCACCAACGAGCGGGGCTTCCGGATCAAGATGCAGCAGGCCGTCGAACTCGGGCTGCTCAACAGCCGGGAGTTCCAGGACCGGCGGGAAGACCTGTACCTGGCCGCCCTGCCGGTGACGCTCGAACGATTCTCGTTCGCCGCCCAGGGGTTCTTCACCGAAACGGCCGCCCTCGACTACGCCGGCAAGCTCCTCGGCCGCACCCCCCAGGACCGGGCCGGCTACGGGACCGACACCGGGTTCACCAAGCTGTTCCCGACCGGGGCCCTGCTGACCGTCCGGCTGGCCAACCAGGTGGTCGTCGACCTGGCCGGCGGCCGGCCGACTACCAGCGTGTCCAACCTCGGGCTGACCCTGGCCCAGCCGTTCCTCCGCGGCGGCGGGTACGCCGTGACGCTGGAGCCGCTCACCCAGGTCGAGCGGAACATGCTCTACGCCATGCGGTCCTACGCCCGGTTCCGGAAGCTGTTCTACGTGTACGTCACCGCCGGCGGGAACATCACCAACAACCCGTACAGCTTCCAGGGGCTGGCGGTCAACCTGGGCCGGGGCATCGGCGGCAACCTGACCGCCCCGAACGTCGGGTTCCTGCCGCTCAACCTCCAGCAGGCGATCATCGCCAACCAGCGGCGGAACGTGACCGCCCTGGAGGCGTTCCTCCGCCAGTACCGGGCGTTCGAGGAGGGCGGGCAGCAGTCCGGCCTGCAGGTCAGCCAGGTCGAGCAGCAGTTGGTCAGCAGCCGGACCAACCTGCTCGGCCAGTCGTTCGTCGGGGCGGCCGGCGGCGGGGGGGGCGGCGGGGGCGGGGGCGGGGGCGGCGGCATCCGCGGCTACCTCGACACCCTGGACAACTTCAAGCTCCAGCTCGGGCTACCGCTGACCGTCGGGCTGGACCTCGACCAGACCCCGCTCAAGCCGATCCGGGACCAGCTCGGGCGGCTCGACGACCTGTACCGGCAGGCCCTGGAGCTGGCCGACCTGGCCCGGCGGTACGACCCGGCCGCCCCGCCGACCGACCTCCGGGCCCGGTCCCTGCGGCTGTTGACCGAGTCCCCGCTGGTCCGGGGGACGACCTTCGCCCGGGAGCTGCCGAACCGGTGGGCGGCCTGGCAGGGTCTAGCCAACGACGCGCTCCTCCGCCGGCTGAACGACCTGGCCGACGAGCGGCGGCGGCTGCTCGACCGGCGGGCCGACCTGCAGGCGGCGGGCCGGCCCGAGCCGGAGGCCGACACCCGCCGGGTGAACCAACTGACCGCCGACCTCGACCTCGGGGCGTTCGAGCGGGCCGTCCGGGCGTACGAGGCGGTCGCCCCGCGGAAGGACGCCGGGTCCGACGCCCTGCGGGCGGCCGCCTTCCGGGACGCGTTCAACGGGTTCTACCAGTTGGCCCTGGAAGGTCGGAACGAGCGTCTGGCCGGAATCCGCCGGCAGTGGCCGAAGCTGCCGGCGGCGGTGGTCAACGGGGTGGACCTCCTGTCCGTGCCGCTGGACGACGCCGCCACGACGGTCGTCCAGTCGGCCCTGACCGACCGGCTGGACCTGATGAACGCCCGGGGGCAGGTGGTCGACGCCTGGCGGCAGATCAAAGTCCAGGCGAATTCCTTGCAAGGGGTCTTCGATGTCCAGTACAATCTGGATAGCAGCACCCCCCCCGGCGGGTCGAACCCGTTCGCCTTCTCCGGGTCCCGGACGAACCACAACGTGACCTTCCGCGGCGAACTGCCCCTGGTCCGGCGGGCCGAGCGGAACAACTACCGGGCGGCCCTGATCGGGTACCAGCGGCAGCGGCGGACCCTCCAGGCGTTCGAGGACAACATCGCCAACGACGTCCGGGCCGACACCCGCGAGATCCGGACCATTAACGAGCTGTACCGCTTTCAGCAGCGTCTCATCGAGATCGCGTATTTTCAGGTAGACAACGCGCGGGAGTTGGTCGTCCAGCCGCCGGCCCCCGGGGCCCAGTCCGACGCCGGGAGTGCCGCCGCCCTGACCAACCAGCTGCTCCAGGCCCAGCAGTCGTTGATCACCGCCCAGAACCAGCTGTACACCATCTACGTCAACTACCTGGTCTCGCGGATGACCTTGTACCTCGATCTGGAGCAGATGCAGATCGACGAACGGGGGGAGTGGAGCAATGAGCCTGGCACCGGACGTGAGAACCCCGACCGACCCGACCCCGGACCTGGTCCCCGCCCCGACCGGCTCCCTGCTGGGGCCGGCCCCCGGGGTTAACGGGGCGGCCCCCCGGGCGCTGCCCGGGAAGGCCGGCCGCAAGCGGGGCTGGGGCCCCCTCGTCGCCGCCGTCCTGGGCTTCGCGGCCCTGGCCGGCGGCGTCGCCGCGTTCGTCCTCAACCGCCCGGCGGCCGCCCGCCCGGACGTGCTCACCCACAAGGTCACCAAGGGCGACCTGAAGGTCACGGTGACCGAGAAGGGGACGCTGGAGTCGGCCCAGAACGTCGACGTGATCTGCAAGGTCAAGGCCGGCAGCAAGGGCCAGGGCGGGTACGCCACCAGCATCAACTGGGTGATCGACGACGGGTCGAAGGTCGAGCCCGGCCAGCTCCTGATGATCCTGGACGACTCGGCCCTCCAGGACCAGTACCGGACCCAGAAGATCACCGCCGACAAGGCCTACGCGTCCAAGGTCAAGGCCGAGAAGGACTACGAGATCCAGGTCAAGGAGAACCGGCGGCTGATCGCCGAGGCCGAGAACACCCTGCTGGTGGCCGAGATCGACCTGGAGAAGTACACCGGGCTGTCCGCCGACCCGGCCCGGGTGCCGCTCGGGGCGGTCCTGGGCGGCCCGGCCCTCTTGGCCGAGGGCGGGGAGTTCCGGCAGAAGATGGACGAGCTGACCGGGAAGATCCGGCTGGAGGAGAGCAACGTCGAGATGTACCAGGAGCGGACCGCCTGGGCCGAGCGGATGGCCAAGCAGAAGTACATGTCCGACGCCCAGGTCCAGGGCGAGCGGTCCAAGCTGGAGAGCTCCCGGGAGACCCTCCGGAGCCTCCAGAAGCAGCTCGACATCCTCCGGACGTACGACCGCCGGAAGATGCTGGCCGACTACCGCAGCAAGGTCGAGAACGCCGGCCTGTTGGTCGCCCAGAAGGTCCTGGAGGCCGAGGGCAAGCAGGTCCAGGCGGACATCAACCGGAAGACCGAGACGTCGGTCTACAACCAGGAGATGGAGAAGCTCAAGGAGATCGAGGACCAGCTCCGGGAGTGCCGCATCTACGCCCCCCAGCGGGGGCTGGTGGTGTACTTCGCCAACGAGTCCGGCCGGTTCGGGGCCACCCCCCAGGGGCTGATCGAGCAGGGGGCCCAGGTGAAGGAGGGGCAGAAGATGCTCCGCATCCCGAACCTGGAGCAGATGCAGGTGAACACCAAGGTCCACGAGGCCATGGTCGGCCGCATCCGCGGGGACATCCGGGTGTCCACCGGGCTGGTCGACCAGCTCAAGGTCGGGCTCCTGTCCAACCCGGACGGGTTCACCCGGCTGGTCAGCCAGCACGAGGACTACCTGGACGACGTCAAGCACAAGTTCCGGGACCACGAGTACGTGACCAAGGCCCCGGGCCAGCGGGCCACCGTCCGGGTCGACGCCATGCCCGACCAGGTGCTGCCGGCCCGGGTCAAGTCGGTCGCCGGGGTGGCCAGCCAGACCGACTCGTGGATCTCGGACGTCAAGCTGTACCAGACCCTGGCCCTGATCGAGAAGGAGGTCCCGGGG
Organism: Gemmataceae bacterium; assembly: GCA_019747685.1. Classification (GTDB taxonomy): domain Bacteria; phylum Planctomycetota; class Planctomycetia; order Gemmatales; family Gemmataceae; genus Urbifossiella. Next base: position 2,385 of record JAIEQN010000269.1, on the reverse strand, counting down.
CTCAAGCCCGGGATGACCGCCGAGGTCACCATCCACGTCGACGGGATGCCGGACGTGCTGACCGTCCCGCTCCAGGCGGTGGTCGGCGGGGCCGAGATGGGGGCCAAGCGGAAGGTGTTCGTCAAGGCCGGCGGCGGGTACGACGAGCGGGAGATCACCCTCGGGCTGTACAACGACCGGATGGTCGAGGTCAAGGAGGGCCTGGCCGAGGGGGACGAGGTGGTCATCAACCCGAAGGTGCTGATGGGCGACGGCAAGGCCAAGACCCGGGACGGCGGCGGGGCGGCCCCGGGCGACCCGGCCGCCGGCAAGGGCGGCGAGGGCGGGTGGAAGGGCGGGGCCGGCGGCCAGAAGGGCAACTTCGACCCGTCCAAGATGAAGGGGGCCGGCGGCGGCAAGGGGATGAAGATGGGCGGCGGGGGCGGCGCCCCGGGGGGCGGCCCGCCGGCCGGATGACGTACCGCCCGGGGCGTGCGCCCCGGGCGGCCCCAGGCCTGCGGCCTGGGCTATGTTGACGCGGGCCTTCTCAGCCCGCGGAACCAGCCGTCGCGGGCTGAAGGCCCGCGCCAACATAGCCCAGGCCGCAGGCCTGGGTCAGGATTTCCGAACCCCGGCACCCCACCATGCCCGCCATCGTCCGGATCGAGAACCTGGTCAAGAACTACTACATGGGGACGGTGACGGTCCACGTCCTCAAGGACATGCACCTGTCGTTCGACGAGGGCGACTTCGTCGCCCTGATGGGGCCGTCCGGGTCCGGCAAGAGTACCCTCCTGAACGTCCTCGGCTGCCTCGACCGGCCGACCAGCGGCAGCTACTACCTCGGCGACGTGGACGTGGCCGGGATGACCGACGACCAGCTCTCCGAGGTCCGCAGCACCTACCTCGGGTTCATCTTCCAGTCGTACAACCTGCTCCCGCAGTACACGGTGGTCGAGAACGTCGAGCTGCCGCTCTTGTACCAGGGGATCAAGCTGGACGACCGGACGAAGGCCCGGTGCATCGCCCTGGCCGAGATGGTCGGGCTGGGGGACCGGCTGGACCACCGCCCGCTGCAACTGTCCGGCGGCCAGCAGCAGCGGGTGGCCATCGCCCGCAGCCTGGTCAACGACCCGCACCTGATCCTCGGGGACGAGCCGACCGGGAACCTGGACTCCCGGACCAGCGTGGAGATCATGCAGATGCTCCGGGAGCTGAACCGGAGCGGCAAGACGATCATCATGGTGACCCACGAGAACGACATCGCCTCGTGGGCCCGGCGGGTGGTCCGGCTGCGGGACGGGCAGGTCGAGTCGGACACCCGCAACGACACCCGGCTGGTCGTCGAGATGAACTGACCCGATCGATCCGACCAGGGGCTGACGCCCCTGGTCGTCGCAACCCACACCCCAGCGGCACCCCGCCATGCCCTCCTTCCTCGAACTCTCCCCGACCAACCCGTACCTGATCGGCCTGGCGGTGCTCCTGGTCGGCGGCGTCGCCGGGTGGGCGTTCGGCCTCGGCCGGGTGGTCGCCGGCGGGGCCGGGGCCAAGCTCAGCCGGGGGGTCAGCCTGGCCGTCAAGAGCCTGTGGCTGCACAAGCTCCGGTCGTTCCTGTCGGTGTTGGGGATCATCATCGGGACCGGGACGGTGATCGCCTTGATGGCGTTCGGGGAGGGGTCGATGCAGGACGCCCTGGCCGACATCAAGCGGCAGGGGGCGACCAACATCATCGTCCGCAGCGTCAAGCCGCCGGACGACTCGGCCACCGCCAACCGGTCGTTCGTCACCACCTACGGGCTGACCGCGAAGGACCTGGCCCGGCTCGGGACGTTCGGGGCGGCGGTCAGCCGGACGGTGCCCCTGCGGGTGTTCCCGAGCGAGGCCCGGTTCCTGGAGCGGATGGTCAACGCCCGGGTGATCGCCACCGTCCCGGAGTACGCCGACGTGAACAAGCTGGAGCTGGCCGGCGGCCGGTTCCTGACCGACGCCGACGACCACGAGATGAAGAACGTCTGCGTGCTGGGCTCGGAGGCGGCGGACAAGCTGTTCCCGTTCGAGGACCCGCTCGGCCAGACGGTCCAGATGAAGAGCCACTTCTTCGTCGTCGTCGGGGTGTGCAAGGACCGGATGCCGACCGGCGGGACCGGCGGGAGCCAGGCCGCCGAGGACTACAACCGGGACATCTACATCCCGTTCCAGGCCAGCCGGAAGCGGTTCGGGGACATCATCTTCACTCGGTCCAGCGGCAGCCGGTCGGCCGAGCGGGTGGACATCAGCCAGGTGACGCTGACGGTGGACGCCGAGGTCGACACCCGGGAGGGGCGGTCCCGGGTCCAGGCGGTCGGGGACGAGATCAAGCGGATGCTGGAGAAGGACCACTACAAGAAGGACTACGCGGTGACG
>JAIEQN010000076.1 GCA_019747685.1 Gemmataceae bacterium | reverse complement strand
CGGCGAACAGCCGGGCCGGCCGGGGCCGGGCGTCGGGCCCGGTCCCGGGGGGTGCGGCCGGGGGTGCGGTCGGGTGGTCCGTGGCCGTTCGTCCGTGGGGGCGGGGGGTCCGGGTGACGGGCATGTCCGGGGCCGTGGCGTCGCGGGGGCGGACTCGGGGGTGGGCGGCTGTCCCGGGGTCGGTCATTCCGACGCCCCGTGCGGGCCGGCGGCCTCGGTCGGAAACTTCCACGAAGTATAGACGGCCCCGCGGTCCGAAGCTATCGCGCATCGAAAATTCATCCGCCCGTCACGCCCGGCACCCGAAACCTGTGCCGACGGCCGAGGCGGGCGGCGGCTCGTCAGGAAGAGCGGTCGCCCCGGCCGCGGGTTCGGTGCCGCGGCCGAATCGGCCCCGTGTCAGGGTTTTCCCGTCACGGCGACACGCTGAGCACGCCCACCGACGGCTTCGCCATGAGTACCCGCAGCACCGGGAAGAGCGGGGCCAGGGTCTTCTCGTCGTGCCACGAGTGGTCCGTCACTTTCAGGTGCCCCGGTCCGACCCCGCCCTTGCCGAGGGTCGCGTCGAGCGGCACCCACCGCCCGCCGCAGTACGCCTCGAACCACATGTGGTACGCCAAAAACGGCTTCCCGCCCGGGCCGGGGGCGTACACCAGCCCCAGGGCCGTCCGGCTCGGCACCCCGACCGCCCGGCACATGGCCGCCGCCAGCATGGCGTACTCGGAGCAGTCCCCGCTCAGGGTCTTGGCCACATTGTCGGCGGTGGCCATCGCCTGGGAGAACTCGACCGCCCGCATGTTCCCCTTCACCCACCGCTCGACCGCCTTGGCCTTCTCCCAGGCGCTGGCCCCGGCCGGCAGCCCGGCGACGGCCGCCGCCGCGTGCCGCTTCACCCCCGGGTCGTCGGCGTTGATGAAGAAGTTGCTGCCCAGGAACTCCGGCCCCGGGGCCGGGTCGCCCTCGCCGGCCGCGGCCGGCCCGCGCATCGCCGACACGTGTAGCTCAAAGGTCTTCGCCAGCGGGTCGGACTTCTTGACCCGCTGGCGGGCGTCGGCCGGGAAGATGGTGGTCGGGTCGTCGTCCCGCGGGGCGGACACCTTGTAGACGACCGCCCCCCGGTCGTGTATTCCCGGAATCTCGCGGTCGAGCCGGATCGACTGAACGTTGAACAGGTCCGGCGGGTCGGCCACCGGGGCGGTGGCGGCGGCCTCCGTCGTCCGCAGGAACGTGACCCGGCCCCCCAGCCCCGGGAAGTCGAACTCGACCAGGTACGGCTCGGCCGTCTCGGCGTCGACCCAGGTGGTCGCGGCCGGCAGCCGGATCGGCCCGATCGGGTCCATCCTGGCGACGTACTTGCGGAGCGTCCGGGGCGGGGTGTTCGGCCACAGGGCCAGGGCCTGCTCGCCCTCGTAGGTGACGGCGACGTTGACCACCCGGTTCGCCTGGCCGACGTAGGTGAGGTAGTTAAAGGACTCGCCCGGCTTCAGGTCCTGGTCCTTGAACAGCAGCGGCTCGCGGGCCGCCCCGACCACCCCGGCCGGCCACGGCACCTCGCTCGACGCCTCCTTCGCCATCCCCTCCCCGGTCACCCGGAGCGTCTTCCCGTCCACCACCCCGGACAGGGCGAGGGCCTGGTTCCGGCCGATCCCCTGCCGCATCGAGGTCACCACCACCTGCCCGTCGGCCAGCTCGACGGTCGATTCCTCGCCGAACTGGCTGACCCGCTCGCCGAACCGGGCGACGGTGAACCGCTGCTCCTTGGCCCCGATGCGGACCGTCCGGCCGTTCTTCTCGACCTCCCGGCCGTACCAGCGGAGGTAGCCGATCGGCTTCCCCGCGACGGCCGCCGCGAACCAGTAGTCGAACAGCGGCTTGCCGTCCGCCACCGGCGCGGCGGGGGTGTTCGCCCCCGGAGCCGACGGGACGGGCGGGCGGGGGGCGTCGGCCCCCGGCTTCTTCGGTAGCTCCTTCCGCTCCTTCAGCTCGGCGATGCCGGGCCTCTTCGGGCGGATGATGAGCTTGCCCGGCGGGTCCTCGGGGTCCGCCTCGGGGGCGGACGAGCCGCCCTTCGGGGTGATGACGATCGGCGGCGGGTCGTCCGGGGCCTTCGGGGCCGGCGGCTGGGCCGCGGCGAAGCCGACCGGGGCGACCACGACCGCCGCGACGAGCCAACTCCGCACGGCACGCCCTCCCGCCAGGACCCGCGTGGTGATCGGTCCGGGTGGCACAGGCCTCCCGGCCTGTGCGCACAGGCCGGGAGGCCTGTGCCACCAAAGCCAACGTGAGACGCCGCCCTACCGAACACCCCACTCCCACAGCCCGTAGGCCGTCTTCTGGTCGAGCGGCCGGCCGGCGGCCTTGAGCGTCTACCCGACCTGCCCGCGGTGGTGCGACTCGTGGGCGATCAGGTAGCCGACGAACGCCACCACGTGGGGCTTGAACCCCTTCACCTTACCGCCGGCCGCGACCGCCCGCCGGACCAACTCCCCGACCGCCCGGCCGGAGGCCGTCAGGGCCGCCTCCAGCCCGGCCTTGTCGGCGTCCGCCCCCTCCACCTTTGCCAGACCGTCCAACAGGTCCGGGGCGGCCGACTTCAGCCACATCAGCCGGACGTTGTGGACGTGGGCGAACAGCCCGCCGACGGTCCGGAACTTCGGCCCGATGGTAGCCCCGAGGGCGTCCGCCGGGACCGCCCGAAGGAGGTACAGGTTGACCCGGTCGTGGATGGCCCAGGTCTCGGCCAGTTGGTCGCCCATGACGCAACCCCCGGCGGCGGGCGGCCGCCCGCAGGTACAACCACCGACGATACCCGGGCGTTGACCGGCCCGCCAGCCGGTACTGGCACGGTCTTGGTGGCACAGGCCTCCCGGCCTGTGCCGGGAAAGCACAGGCCGGGAGGCCTGTGCCACCAAAGCCTAACGAGACCTACCAGCCGGCCCGTCGGATTATCGGCGTTCCCCGCCCGCCCCATTCACCCCGGCCCGCCGGTATTTTCGCCCCGACCGGACACCCCCGCGGGGTAGAATACCCCCGGCACGGACGCCGCCGCCGCGAACAGGGACTATGTTTGCGTAGCCCGGGGTCCAGCCAGCGCGACCACACGCCGCGACACCACGCCGACCAACCCCACCCCGGGCCGGCCCTCCCCGCCGTCGCGAGGTGTTCCGTGAATTCGGACCCGCTGGCCGCACACCTCCACGTCCGCCGGTACGGCGACTTCACCCTGACCGACGCCGTCCGCCCCGGCCCCGGCGTCCCCGTGCGGCCGCGTGAAGGCTATCGGGTCGAGGTTTACCGCGACCGGAAGGCCGGGCTGCGGCTGCCGATGCTCTCGGCCGCGGTCAGCGCCGAGCGGGTGTTCGAGACGTTCCTGGCCCTGATCGAGCCGGTCGGGAAGGTGGTCCACGCGGTCTTCGAGAGTAGCCACGGGGCCGGGGCCGACCGCCACCGGGACCTCCGCCGCAGCCACATCGACCGGCCGGTGCTGGCCAGCCACTTCTGCGACTTCGAGGACCTGCTGACCCACGACGGCTGCACCGGGGTGGCGGTCCTGGCCGGGCGGCGGCCGGTCGAGGTCCAGTTCGACGAGCACAAGCTGTTCCACGTCTACGCCCCGGACCTGAAGCCGTTCCGGCGGGTGCTGAAGCGGCTGGGGGTGTCGCGGCGGGAGGTGCTGCCGCTGATCAGCGAGGCCGAGCACCTACACCACTCGACCGACGCCTACGCCGAGGAGTTCCGGCAGTTGTGCCTGCGGGCCGGCGTCGGCGACACCGACCATGTCTTCAGCGACGAGAGCTGGTAGTGCATTTCGTAGGGTGTGTCGAGCCGGACCGTCCGCGGTCCGGCGATGACGCACCACGGGGGTGCGATGGTGCGTCGTCGCGGTCCGCCGAGCCGGACCGCTCGACACACCCTACAAAAACCGGCTCATCGCCCTCGCAACTCCTCCACCCATCGGGCGACGGCGGGGTCCGGGACCGGCCCGCGGGTCCACACCGACAAGCACCGCTCGCCCATCGTCTGGTCCCACATCGACCCGTGGGTCGCCAGCACCCCGTCGGCCTCGAGCACCTCGGACGGTCCCACCCGCAGTTGGACCGGGCACCGGCTCCGTGCGTCGGGCAGGTGTCCCTCCGCCCCGCCGTCGATGAGGTGGGTCGGCCCGTGGCCGAGGTACGCCACGCCGTACCCGAACGCGAACTCGGTCGTGGTCCCGACCGGGTCGCCGTGGGGCTCGAACCCCGCCCGGTACGGCCCGGTCTCGGCCGGCCCACGGGAGTAGTCCAGGAAATGAACATTCACCGGCGGGTCCGGTTCACCGAGCCGGTCGGCCGGGACGGCCCAGATCATGTCCCGCTCGGCCTGCATGATGAGGGCGACTGCCGTGCCGCGGGCGTGACACTCGACCGAGTCCGGGGTGAAGGGGTCGCGGATGACCCCCGGGAAGCCCGGCCGGGCCTTCGCGTCGAGTGCGAAGGCGACCCACTCCCGGATACCCGTTGGCAACGCTCGCCCGAGCCGGGCTTCCACCGCGGCGACCTCGTCGGCCCGGCCGCCGGCGTCCGGCATCGGCTCGCAGTACCACCGCTCGACCAGCTCTCGCAGCAGCCGGAACCGGCCCCTCACGTCGGCCGTCGGCCACGGGGCCAGCACCGGCCGGTAGACCGTGCCGTACCCCAGCGCGGCCAGCCAGTCCGGCGAACACCCGGCCCGCAGCTCGTCCCGCCGGGGCTTCAGCGCCCAGTACCGGTCGGCGTCGGCCGGCAGGGTCCGTTGCTCTTCCTCGATGCGGACCAGCTCGGCCCGCGGGTCGCCGCGGTCGTCGAGCCAGTCCGCGTAGACCAGCCGGGGCGTCGCCCGGCCGGTCGGCGATCGCCGCCAGAAAGGCCGCCTCGTCGGTCACTGCAGCGGCAGGTCCTTGAATTCGAACGGGACCTCGTGGGTGACCTGGAGCCACTCGTTGAACACCACCCGGGCCGGCGGGCCGAGCTTCTGGGCCCGGCCCTGCCGGTCCTGGGCCTGGAACTGCATGGTGAACGTCACCGACGTGCCGTTGTAGTTGGTGTTGTTCACGTACCCCCGGTACTTCCCCCCGGCCGCGTCCGTCACCTCCACCCGCTGCCAGGCCGAGTTCAGCCAGTTGTAGTCCGGGTTGTTCGGGTCGTCGGCCGCCGTCTTCCGCACCGTCATGGTCAGGCTGTACCCGCCGTTCGCCTCGGCGAACGTGTCGAAGTCCACCTCGGCCGTCCGGCCGGCGAACTTCTTCGCCTTCGTCTTCAGCGGGTCGGTGACGACCACCTCCGGGACCGTCCCGGCCAAGAGCACCAGCCCGATCCGCCCCTTCAGCGACTTGATCCGGGTGGCGTCCCGGCCGCCCCGGACGAAGTTCAGGTTCGAGCTGAAGTTGAACGTCCGGTACCCCGGGCCGCCGTAGTACGACCGGGAGAAGTGCTGGTTCTGGTTCGGGTCCCGGGGCGGCACCAGGGACGCCCCGGTGTCGTCGGTGGCCGAGATCAGCTCGGCCTGGAGGGGCTGGAGGATCGGGTTCTTCGGCTCGGACTGGATGCTGAACTGGAGGTATGCCTGCTCCTGCTGGCGGGCCCCGCCGGCCGGGCCGAGGTTGGCCAGCGGCAGGTTCTTGGTCAGGCTGATGTTCTGGGCCACGAACTTGAACGGCCCGGCGTAGCAGACGTACGGGCTGCTCCCGACCCCGTTGTACCCGTTCACCTGGAGGGCGTCGTCGTCGTAGTTGTTCTGCACCCCCATCCCGGTCGCCTCGGTGAGCTTGTCCATCGCCACCCAGAACGGGACGTTGTCGAGGTCGAACGAGTACCGGCCGTCGCCCCGCCCGCCGACGGGCTGGAAGTCGATCTTGTACCCGGTCTGCCGGGCGACCTCGTCGAAGACGTCCTTGGCCGGCTTGTTCTTGACCGACAGGGTGACCCGCTTCGGGGCGACGATCCGGTCGTACTCCAGCCGCCGGACCAGGACGGCCAGCCGCCGCCCGACCTCCGGGCTGTCGGCCTCGGCGGCCGCCCGGCGGAGGGCCGGCAGGACCTTCTCGCCCCGCGCCTCCAGGGCCTTCCCGGCCTTCTCCCGGGTCCGGTAGTCGGCCGCCCCGAGGTCGGCGATCAGGGCCAGGACGGCCGGGTCGATCGGCAGCTCGGCGGCCGGGGCCGGCTTCGGCGGGACTTGGCCGGCGAACAGGGCCGCCGGGGCGCCGCCGAC
>JAIEQN010000831.1 GCA_019747685.1 Gemmataceae bacterium | reverse complement strand
TCGAACCCGGCGATGCTGGCGGCGTCGATGGTGGCCTGCCGCTGGGCGTCGTTGAAGTACGCCGGGACGGTGATGACCGCCTTGCGGACCGTGTGCCCGAGGTACGCTTCCGCGGCCTCCTTGAGCTTCCGGAGGATCATCGCCGAGATTTCCGGCGGGGTGAACGTCTTCCCGTCGATGTCCACCTTGACCAGGTCGTTCGGCCCGCCGACGACCTTGTACGGGACCAGCTTTTCCTCGGCCTCGACCTCGTTGTGCCGCCGGCCCATGAACCGCTTGATCGAGTAGATGGTCCGCTTCGGGTTGGTGACCGCCTGCCGCTTGGCCGGGTCGCCGACGATCCGGTCCCCCTTGTCGGTGAACGCGACCACGCTCGGGGTGGTCGGGTTCCCCTCCTGGTTGGGGATCACCTTGACCTGGCTCCCCTCCATGACCGCGACGACCGAGTTGGTGGTGCCGAGGTCGATGCCGATAATTTTCTCTTCCGCCATGGGTTAGCTCCTCGGTTTCGTGTGTTACGTCGCCGGCCGGCGGCGGGAACCGTCGTGAGTCTATCCCGCCGGGGCGGGAGTTCCAACGCTCGGCGTCCGCACGGCCCTCGGCCGGCTACCACCCATTTGATTCCGGTGGGGCACGGGGGATTCGCGTTCCGGCGCGGGCCACAGCAAGAATCGTACCCGCGCCGGGTAACCATCCCCTTGACGGTCGGAAAATGTGTCCTAGATTCGGGTTAGCAACCGCGTTCGACTCGCCTAATCGGCTTCACGGGCTTACAAATGACCCCCGCCCGCCGTTTTGGCATTCCCGAGCCAACCCGCTGTCAGTCAGGGGATTACGCCGGGTGGGATTCTCGCCGTGGCGGTACAATCCGTACACGATTTGCCGGGCGAATGGTCCGTCTTCGTTGACGCCCCCGAATCACGCCGGTACATTCTCCCGAAAACCCCCTCCGGCCGGCTGGTCGCTGCCCTATGACCCGGAAGAACGATCCCGCGGCCGGCCCCGACCGGGCGGCCGGCGACCTGAAGGCCCTCCGCGTGCAGATCGACAAGTTCGACCTGCAAATCCTCGACGTGTTGAACAAGCGGGCGGCGGTGGCCGCCCGGATCGGCAAGGTCAAGGCCGACCAGGGCGGCGAGGTCTTCTCGGCCGCCCGGGAAGAAGAAGTCCTCAACAACGTCCTGAAGGCCAACAAGGGGCCGCTCAACGAAGTGACCCTCCGGGCCATCTTCCGCGAACTCATCAGCGGGTCCCGGGCCATCCAGAAGGTCCAGCGGATCGCCTTCCTCGGGCCGGCGTACAGCTACAGCCACCTGGCCGCCATCGAGCGGTTCGGGGAGGCGATGGACTACTTCGGGACGGCCAACATCGCGGCCGTGTTCGAGGAGGTCGGCCGCCGGCACGCCGACTACGGGGTCGTCCCGCTGGAGAACTCGACCGACGGCCGGATCACCGACACGCTGGACATGTTCATCCGGATGCCGCAGATCAAAATCTGCTCGGAAATCCGGCTGCGGGTCCACCACCACCTGCTGGCCAACTGCGAGCAGACGGAAATCCGCCGGGTCTACTCGAAGGCCCAGGCCCTCAGCCAGTGCCGGGACTGGCTGAGTAAGAACCTGCCGCAGGCGTCCCTGCACGAGGTCTCCAGCACGGCCCACGCGGCCACCCTGGTCCAGACCGAGCCGAACGTGGCGGCCGTGGCCGGCCGGCAGGCGGCCGTCCGGTACGGCATCCGCATCCTCTACCACAACATCGAGGACTCGCCGTTCAACGAGACCCGGTTCGCGGTCATCGGCGCGTCGGACAGCACCCGGACGGGGAAGGACAAGACCGGGCTGATGTTCCAGATCAGCCACACCCCGGGGGCCCTGGCCGACGCCCTGCAAATCTTCAAGCAGAACAAGATCAACCTGACCTGGGTGGAGTCGTTTCCGTACCGGGAGGCGAAGGGCGAGTACGTCTTCTTCCTGGAGATGGAGGGCCACCGGGACGACCCGAAGGTGAAGAAGGGGCTGGCCGCCCTGGAGGCGATCTGCGACTCGGTGTCGGTCCTCGGGTCGTTCCCGGCGGCCCAGCCGGCGGACGAGTGACTGACCCGATTACGCACCTTATGCGGACCCAGGTCGAAGGCCTGGGTCCGCAATGGTTGGGTTCCGGCCGACCCGCCCCGTAACATATCCACCGTCCCGCACCCGACCTCCGACCCCCTGCCGACCAATGATCTTGGTGATGCGGCCCGAGGCCAGCCACGAGCAGATCGAGCACGTCATCAAGACGGTCGAGGAGCTGGGGTTCACCCCGCACGTCAGCCGGGGCGAGACCCGGACCATCGTCGGCGTCATTGGCGACGAGACCAAGCCCCAGACCCAGAACTTCGCCGCCATCCCCGGGGTCGAGCAGGTCCTGGCCATCCAGAAGCCGTTCAAGCTGGCCAGCCGGGAGTTCTCGAAGCAGGACTCGGCCGTCTACGTCGGGAAGGTGAAGATCGGCCAGGGGAGCCTGGCCATGATCGCCGGGCCGTGTGCGGTCGAAAGCTACGAGGTGATGGACGCCGTCGGCAAGTACGTCAAGGCCGGCGGGGCGAACATCCTCCGGGGCGGGGCGTTCAAGCCCCGGACCAGTCCTTATGCGTTCCAGGGAATGGGCGAGGACGGGCTGAAAATCCTCCGCGACGTGGGCCAGAAGTACGGCATGCCGGTCGTCACCGAGGTGATGGACCCGCGGCAGGTCGACCTGGTCGTCCGGTACGCCGACATGCTCCAGATCGGCGCCCGGAACATGCAGAACTTCGACCTGCTGAAGGAGTGCGGCAAGACCAAGACGCCGGTGCTGCTCAAGCGGGGGATGAGCGCGACGGTCAAGGACCTGTTGATGTCGGCCGAGTACGTCCTGGCCGAGGGGAACAAGGACGTGGTGCTGGTCGAGCGGGGCGTCCGGAGCTTCGAGGACAGCACCCGGAACATGCTCGACCTGTCGGCCGTGCCGAACGTGAAGGGCCAAAGTCACCTGCCGATCATCGTCGACCCGAGCCACGCCACCGGCCGGCCGGACCTGATCCCGGCGATGTGCCGGGCGAGCGTCGCGGCCGGGGCCGACGGGGTCCACGTCGAGGTCCACAACTGCCCCGAGAAGGCCCTGTCCGACGGCCCGCAGGCGCTCCTGCCGCACCAGTTCCTCGACCTGATGGGCGACCTCCGCCGGCTGGCCGGGGCGCTCGACCGGCAGTTCTGGGCCCCCAGCGAGAATTAGGTGTAACAAACCGGCCACAGATGAAGACCGGAGAGACACAGATCAGAACAAATTCAATTTTTGTTTTGATCTGTGTCTCTCCGGTCTTCATCTGTGGCTTCATTTTTTGAGGCCCGTATGACCCGTCGCAAGCTGGTCGCCGGCAACTGGAAGATGAACACCACCCGGTCCGAGGCGACGGCCCTGGCCGGGGCGGTCGCGGCCGGGGTCGGCGCGTCGCCTGGGTGTGATGTCGCCGTCTGCCCGCCGTTCCCGTGGCTGGTGCCCGTCGCCGAGGGGCTGAAGGGGTCGGCCGTCGCCCTGGGCGCCCAAGACGTGTACTCCGAGCCGAAGGGGGCGTTCACCGGCGAGGTCAGCCCGGGGATGCTCCTCGAAGCCGGGTGCCGGTACGTCATCGTCGGCCACAGCGAGCGGCGGCACGTCCTCGGCGAGACCGATTCCCAGATCAACCATAAGGTTCATGCGGCCGTCGAGGCCGGGCTGCACGTCATCCTGTGTATGGGGGAAACGTTGGGCGAGCGGGACCGGGGGCTGATGGAGCGGGTGTTCCAGCGGCAGGTCTACTCGGCCCTGGCCGGGCTGACCGACGAGCAGTTCGGCCGGGTGGTGATCGCCTACGAGCCGGTCTGGGCGATCGGCACCGGCCGGACCGCGACGCCCGAACAGGCGCAAGAGGCTCACGCCTTCATCCGCGGGAAACTCGGCTCGCTCTACGGCGAGAAGATCGCCTCGTCACTTCCCATCCTCTACGGCGGGTCGGTCACGCCGGATACGGCGGCCGGGCTGTTCGCCAAGCCGGACGTGGACGGCGGGCTGGTCGGCGGGGCCAGCCTGAAGGCCGACGCCTTCCTATCCATCGTCCGGACCGTTGGTTAGCTCCGAGGCGTCGGTCGGACCGGGATTTGTTCGGCCGGGACCGGATTCGTCAGGCGCGGGGTGTGTGCCCGGGCTGGAACCATCCGCGGGGTGGTCGTCCCCCTACCCGCCCGGGTCGCCCCGTCGTACAGTAACCGTTCGCGTATCGGGAGCGGGCAAGCCCGCGGAGGTCCGGCCGTGTCGTTGCTCGCCGTCTGGTGGCTGTCCCACGTCCTGAACCTGATCGTGATCGGGACCGGGCTGCTGTTGATGCTGGTGGTGCTGATCCAGCGGGGCAAGGGGGGCGGGCTGGCCGGGGCGTTCGGCGGGGCCGGGGGGTCGAGCCCGTTCGGGTCCCGGGCGGCCGACGCGTTCGTCAAGATCACCCTCTACCTGGCCGCCTTCTGGGTCCTGCTCATCATGATCCACGTGAAGGTGGTCAAGCTCGACACCGCCGCCCCGAGCGTCATCAGCCAGTCGGGCGGCTAACACCGGGGGCCGGCGTGTTGCGGAGCATGACCGGGTTCGGCGAGGCCCGGGAGCGGACGGCGTCGGCCGAGGTGGCGGTCGAGGCCCGGGCGGTGAACAACCGCCACCTGAAGGTCACGGTCCGCGGCACCGACCCGTACCCGCTGCTAGAGTCGGAGGTCGAGAAGGTGGCCCGCCGGCACGTCCGCCGGGGGGCCCTGCACCTGCACATCCGGGTGGACCGGCGGGCCCCGGCGGCCGACCTGGCCCTCAACACGGCCGCCCTCCGCGGCTACCTCCGGCAGGTGAGGGAGGCGTGCGAGGCGGCCGGGACGCCGGAGTACGCGGCCCCGCTGTTGGCCGGGGTGTTAGCCCTGCCGGGGGTGGCCCCGGAGGGTTCTCGGGCGGCCGTCACGCCCCCGGAGGACGAGTGGCCGGCGGTCGAGCGGGCGGTCGAGGCGGCCCTGGCGAAGCTGGACGGGATGCGGCGGGACGAGGGGCGGGCGATGGCCGCCGAGCTGCTGGCCCTGGCCGACGGGGTGCGGGCCGACCTCGGCCGGGTCCGCGACCTCTTGCCGGGGGTGACGGCGGCGTACCGCCAGCGGCTGTTGGAGCGGGTCCGGCAGGCGGTGGCCGAGGCCGGGGTGGCGGTCGGCCCGGACCACCTGATCCGGGAGCTGGCCCTGTTCGCCGACCGGTCGGACGTGGCCGAGGAGGTGACCCGGCTGGCGGCCCACCTGGACCAGTTCGCCACCCTGGTCCGGTCCGGCGGCGAAGGGGCCGGGCGGAAGCTGGAGTTCGTGGTGCAGGAGATGGGGCGGGAGGCGAACACCCTGGGGTCGAAGGCCGGGGACGTGGCCGTCTCCCGGCAGGTGGTCGAGATCAAGGCCGCCCTGGAGAGGATTCGGGAGCTGATCCAGAACGTGGAATAATGCGGATTGCGGAATTCGGAGTGCGGAATGGAAAACCCGAACCCGCCAGCCGGTCCGCAATCCGCAATCCGCAATCCGCAATCCGCAATCGTCCAGGCCCCCCTGGTCGTCCTCTCCGGCCCGAGCGGGGTGGGCAAGACGACCCTGGTGGACGCGGTCCTGGCCCGGCGGTCGCTGCCCCTGCGGCGGGCGGTCACCGCCACCACCCGCGACCCCCGGCCGGGCGAAGAGCCGGAGGTGGCCTACCACTTCTGGACCCACGACCGGTTCCGGGAGGAGATCGCCCGGGGCGGGATGCTGGAGTGGGCCGAGGTCCACGGGAAGGACTTCTACGGCACCCCCCGGAGCGAGGTCGACCCGTACCGGGCGGCCGGGGTCGGGGTGGTGCTGGTGATCGACGTACAGGGGGCCGGGCAGGTCCGGCTGCTCTACCCGGGGGACCACCTGTCGGTGTTCGTCCGGCCGCCGACGTTCGACGACCTGGAGGCCCGGTTGCTGGCCCGGGGCGAGCCGGAGCCGTCGATCCGGCGGCGGCTGGAGACCGCCCGGGGGGAGCTGGCCCGGGCCGACGAATTCGACCGGGTGCTGCTCAACGACGACTTCGCCGCCGCGACCGCCGCCCTCGAAGACCTGATCCGCGCCGAATTCCGCCGAAGGGGGGCCGACCCGTGCTCGACGAGCTGAAGGAAGAGGAGATCGTGAACAAGGTGGGCGGGCG
>JAIEQN010000464.1 GCA_019747685.1 Gemmataceae bacterium | reverse complement strand
ACGGCTTCCCCGGTCACGGCTTCCCCGCCCCGTCGGCCGGCAACTTCTTCTCGAGCAGTTCCAGGAACCGGGCGGCCCGCTGGCGGACCTCCTGCGGCTCCGTCCCGGCCGGGTCGGCCGCCGCCCGGGCCCGGGCCTCGGCCCGCCGGGCCTCCGGGCCGTACTGCCCGAGGGCCCACGAACACACCCCCCGGACCTGACCCTCCGGGTCGGTCAGGTACGCCTCGATCAGGGCCGGGACGGCCGCCTCGGGCCGGGCCTTGATGAGGCCGAGGGCCCGGGCCGCGTTCAGCCGGACTCCCACGTCCGGGTCGGCCCGGACCCGCCCGGCCAGGGCCTCGGTGCCCGCCCCGGCGGCCGGGCCGAGGCCGGCCATCACCAGGGTGGACTGGAGCCGGGCGTCGGCGTCGGCGTCCTTCCCCAGGACGCCGACCAGGTCCGGCAGGGCCGGCCCGGCGAGCGGGGCGATCTCGACCAGGGCGGCGGCCGCCCGCCCCCGGACCTTCGCGTCCGGGTCGCGGAGCAGAACCGTCAGGGCCGGGACGGCGGCCCGGTGCAGCTCCTTGGCCTCCGGCGGGGGGTCGACCGTCGGCCGGGCCACCCCCTGCCCGACCGGCGGCGGGCCGTGCCGCTCCTCCAGCCAGACCTCGGCCAGGGCGTTGGCCGCCGCCGCCCGGACCGGGGCCTGGTCGTCCTTGAGGGCCGCGGTCAGGCCGGGGACGGCGTCCCGGGTCCCCAGGCTGGCCGGACCGAGGGCCCGGGCGGCGGCCGCCCGGACGGCCGGGTCGGGGTCGGCCAGGGCGGCCACCAGGGCCGGGGTCGCCTCCTTGGCATACGTCCCGATCTTCCAGAGCGAGTCGGCCGCCTTGGCCCGGGCGGCCGGGTCCTGGTCCTTCAGGGCGGCGACGTACCCCGGCACCGCCTCCCGGGACAGCCCGCTGGTGTTGACGCCGGCGGCGTGCGGCTCCCGGCCGGCCCACACCCACAGCCCGACCGCCGCCAGGGCGACTAAGGCGGCGACCGTCAGGCCGACGACGTGGGACGTGCGCATGGCCGCTCGACTTCCGGTTGGGGGGACGGCCCGGCCCGGCGGCCCGCCCACCGGCCTTACGGCCGGCGGGGCGGGTCGGTTCGGCCGGCCGGGGCTACTTGGCGTTGCTCTTGAGGTTGATCTCGACCTTGCCGTCGGCCGGCACCCGCTGCTTGAGCGGGGTCTTGGTGATGTCGCGGTAGACGGGCGGGACGAGCGACGTGTCCGCCTTGTCCCTCTCCCCCCGCTTCTTCCGCTCCTTCTTCTCCTTCTCCTCGGCCGCCTTCGTCTTGGCGGACATCTTCATGAAGAACTTCGTCTTGGCCGCGTCGTCCATATTCATCGGGTCGCCCTCGAGGGGCGTGTCCAGGACGCCGTCGACCTTGACGGTGATCTTGTAGTCGCCGGGGACAGCCCCGTCGTCGGGGCCGAACGTGGTGAGCTGGAACTCGCCGGCGTCGTCCGTCCGCCCGGAGGCGATGTTCCCGGTCCCGCCGTCGGGGGTGAAGACGATGGTGGCCCCGGGGAGCGGCTGGTTGTCGAGGGTCACCCGGCCGGCCACCTTGACCGGCTTGGCCCCGCCCCCACACCCGGCCGCGACGACGAGGGCGGCCCCGAGGAGGCACCCCGGGGTGATACGTGCGCGCATGCGATGAACCCCTGGTTCCGGGGACGACACAACCCCTCCCCGCGCGGGCCGGGCCTCGCGGGGAAGGGGCGGGCCCGCCCCGGGCCGAAACCCGGGGCGGGGTTGGGGTTGGCGGCGGGCCTACGGCAGGTTCCCGGGCGGGAGCCCGTCGCTGCGGAGGCCGAGCTTGATGTACGACACGTGGTCGATGGCCTGGGGGATGAACCGGACCGACCCGTCGGCGAAGGCGAAGTTCGCCCCGCCGATGTGGTTCGACTTGAACCCGTTGTTCACCTGCCAGTTGGACAGCCCGCGGTTGTCCGGCCCGCACCCCTGGTCCACGTCCCCGGACGGCCCGACCGGGTAGTTGATCGGCACCTGGACCCCCATGTGGGCGTGCCCGGTGTCGAACGACAGGAACCCCCGGCCCTCGGTCCGGCCGTCGCTCCGGAGGTTCGCGTTGCCCCCCCAGTAGGCGTGCGGGTCGCCCTTGTCCAGGAGTGTCTCGCCGATCATGATCGTGTTCGAGGTCCCGTCGGTGACGGCCGAGAACGTCTTCGGCCCGTCCCCGCCGCCGGGCCACTCGCCCCGGTAGAACATCCCGTTCATCGGCCAGCACGCCACCCCCGGCAGCCCGACCGACCGCAGGTAGGCCGGGTCGCAGAACGAGCCGAACGGGTTGAACCCGCAGATGTCCCCCTCCTGCCCCAGCCCCTGGTTGCCGATGTAGGTGCTGGAGATCATGTGCTGGTGGTTGCTCGACGGGCAGTGCTGGTACGGCAGGGCCGTCTTCGGGATGACGAAGTTCCACCACGCCCGGGTGATGGTGTCGATGTTCGGCTGGCCGAGCCCGTACTGGGCGATCTGCCGGTACAGCGGCTCCTGCTCCATGTACGGCAGGACGTACAGGTGCCAGCTCCCCTGGTCGTGCTGCCACCCGCCGTCCCCCTCCCACCCGCCGCTGCTGCCCCAGTTCGACCCCAGCTTCCCGCCCGGCGGGAACTTCCCCTGGCCGTCGTGGTGGCTGTGCACCGCCAGGGCGAGCTGCTTCAGGTTGTTCTGGCACTTCATCCGGGCGGCGGCCTCCCGGACCTTCTGGACCGCGGGCAGGAGCAGCCCGATCAGGATGGCGATGATCGCGATCACCACCAACAGCTCGATCAGCGTGAACCCGGTCGCCGATCGCCTCCGGTACTGGAAACGGAGGGCGGGCATGAGACCACCTCCCCACAGGTGATGGGCCGGGCCAGCGAGGTCGAACGCCCCGCCGCC
This sequence comes from Gemmataceae bacterium, assembly GCA_019747685.1. GTDB lineage: Bacteria > Planctomycetota > Planctomycetia > Gemmatales > Gemmataceae > Urbifossiella. The sequence continues at coordinate 3,264 of JAIEQN010000464.1, read as the reverse complement.
CCCGGCCGCGGATAAAACCCCGGACACGTTCCGGTATCGTGACGGCGGCCCGCCGGCCGCGAGTCGGTCTGTTACGGCCGGGCCGGACGCCCGGCGGCCTTCACTTCCCCCGGCCGGTCGCCCCGGCCCCGTCCCGGGCCGGCCCCTCGCCGAGCCGGGCGAGGATTTTGGCGGCCAGGTCCCGGGTGTTGTACGTCGGGTCCTTCTCCGCCCGCTCCCGCAACTCCGGGGCCGCCGGGGCGGCCGCCGGCCCGAGCCGGCCGAGGGCCTGGACGGCGTGGAACCGGACCGCCGTCTCCGGGTCCCGGGTCGCCTCGGCCAGCGCCCGGACCGACTCCGCGTCGGCCGGGACCAAGTGGCCCAGGGCCTCGGCCGCCCGCCACCGGTCGTCCAGGGTGCGGCTCTTGAGCCGGGCCCGCCAGGCGCTGGCCGTCTGGCCCTCGTACCGCGGCTCGGGGGTACACCCGGTCAGCACCAGCCCGAACACGACCAGCCACCCGGCCGAGGGCCGCAGCCAGACTTGTCCTATCATCCCCCGATCCCACCCGGTGCGAGCCGGCCGACGTGGCGACGCCTGGGTTGAATTCTGCCATCCGGCTTGCGTGGCGCGAACCGTCAGGTTTAATGAAATCTTGCACCGTCGTTACGTTTTCTTCGACCGGCCCGGGGGGCGGCCGATGGGGCAGACCAAGCGGGTGGCGATCGCGGTCAACATGAACAAGGCCTACGACCGGCAGGTCGTCGCCGGGATCGCCCGGTACGCCCGCGGCCGGGGCGACTGGAGCCTGTACACCGAGGACGAGACGCTGGCCAAGCTGCCCGACCTGGCGGCCTGGCACGGGGACGGGATCGTCGCCGACCTGGACGACCGGCGGGTCGCCCGGGCGGTCGCCCGGGTGGCCGCCCCGGTGGTCGGGTTCGGCGGGGCCCAGTCCCCGGCCGACCGGCTGGCCGGCCGCCACTACGTCGCCAGCGACGACCGGGCGGTCGGCCGGCTGGCCGCCGACCACCTGCTCGACCGCGGGTTCCGCCACTTCGCCTACTACGGCGAGCCGCCGACCCCGCTCAACCCGTGGTCGGCCGCCCGCGGGCGGGCGTTCCGCGACCGGGTCGAGGCGGCCGGGCACCCGTGCGCCGCCTACACCGGCCGGCACGCCACCGCCGTCCGGTGGGAGCCGCTGTTGGACGGGCTGCGGCGGTGGCTGGCCCGGCTGCCGACCCCGCTCGGGCTGATGGCCTGCCACGACGCCCGGGCCCGGCACGTCCTGGAGGCCTGCCACCGGCTCGGCCGCCGGGTCCCGGACGACGTGGCGGTGATCGGGGTGGACAACGACGACGTGATGTGCGACCTGGCCCACCCGCCCCTGTCCAGCGTGGCCCAGGGGACCAACCGGATGGGGTACGAGGCGGCCGCCCTGCTCGACCGGCTGATGGCCGGGGACGGGGCCCGCCGGTCGTGGGTCCTGGTCCCCCCGGCCGGGGTCGTCACCCGCCGGTCGACCGACGTGCTGGCGGTCGCCGACCCGAAGGTAGCCGAGGCCATCCGGTTCGTCCGCGACCACGTCGCCGACGGGCTGCGGGCCGGCGACGTGGCCCGGCACGTCCGGCTGTCCCGGGCGGCCCTCGACCAGCACTTCGTGTCGGCCGTCGGCCGGACCGCCCACGACGAAATTCACCGCGCCCAACTCGCCCGGGCCAAGGACCTCCTGGCCACCACCGACCTGCCGCTCAAGCAGGTGGCCCACCAGGCCGGGTTCAGCAGCGTCCAGTACCTGACGACGGTGTTCCACCGGGAACTCGGCCGGACCCCCGCCGAGTACCGCCGGGCCGGGCCGGCCTAGCCGCCCTCCCGGCGCCTCGGGCCGGCCGGCCCGGTGGGCGTCCGGGCCGCCGGCGATCGTGATCGGGACACGCCTCGACACGGGTGGACTCTCGGGGGCGGGCCGCAGGTCGCGGGTGAGGTTGGTACGACCTGATGTGTGAGGATAACCGTTGCCGGGGCCGGATCAAGCTCGCATTCATACTAAAAGATTCTGGGGGAGGTGTGTGGTCAGTACACAGGTGCCCCGATGCCCCGTCCCGCCCCGACCGGCCGCGCCTACAAGGAGACGACCCTCCAGCAGCTCCGCAGCTTCTTCGAGACGGCCCGGCTGGGCAGCTTCACCGCCGCCGCCGCCGGGCTGGGGACCGCCCACACCACCGTCTGGCAGCAGGTCCACGCCCTGGAGCGGCGGCTCGGGGCCAAGCTGGTCGAGCCGTTCGGCCGGGGGTGCCGGCTGACCGACGCCGGGCGGGTGCTGGCCGACCTGGCGGCCCCGGTGGTGACCGGGTTCGCGGCCCTGGAGCGGCGATTCCGGGAGGCCGTCGGGCGGGCCGAGCGGCGGCTGGTGGTGGCCACCACCCCGCGGACCCTGACCGAGGACCTCCTGCCGTGCGTGGCCGCCTTCGAGGGGCGGACCCCGGGGGCCCGGCTGACCTTCCGGGAGTTCGAGGACGAGGCGGTCGTCGCCCAGGTGGCCGACGGGGCGGCCGATGTCGGGTTCGCCCCGAAGTCCGGGTCCGAGGTGCCCGGCCGCGACTGGGTCGTGTGGGAGCCGTGCTACCGGCTGGACACCGTCCTGCTCACCCCGCCGGACCACCCGCTGGCCCGCCGCCGGCACGTCCGCCCGCCCGACCTGGGCGGCTACCCGCTGGTCCACAGCCCGACCACCCTCACCGACCCGCTGGTCCGGGCCCGGATCGAGCAGTGGCCCATCGACTGGGCCGAGCCGCGGCGGGTGGAGGCGACGTTCGCGGCGTCGATCCGCCGGTGCGTGGCCGCCGGGTTCGGGATCGGCCTGATCTCCCGGTCGCCGCTCCCGCCGGCCCCGTCGGCCCTGCACGAGCGGCCGATGACCCGGTACTTCGGCGGGGAGGTGATCCACGCCGTCTGGCGGAAGGGGGCCCCGCGGTCGGACGCGGCCGCCGGGTTCGTGGAGACGGTCAAGGGGCGGCTCGGCCGGTGAACCGCCGGGGCGGTTCGTCCTCGGCCCGGCCACAGGCCCGGGTGGGTCATCCCGGGGGCCTATCGGTGTTGGTTTGCCCGGCCCGGCGGGCCGGTTCCGTCAGCCCAGCCCGGAGGGCTGGGTACACGTCCGGCGAGAACCCCGGCCCTGAAGGGGCCGTTCCCGGGCGCTGGGAACGGCCCCTTCAGGGCCGGAATTGTTGCCCGGACCACCCCCCCGGGCCTGCGGCCCGGGCTGACGGAACCGGCCCGCCGGGCCG
>JAIEQN010000367.1 GCA_019747685.1 Gemmataceae bacterium | reverse complement strand
CCCGCCCCGCCCCGCCGTCCAACCCGCCCCACCACGGCCGCCCCAAGGGGACCCCATGAGCACCGCACCGGACTTCGGACCGGCCGCCCCGAAGCGGCCGAGCGGGTTGAACGCCCGGCTGATCACCCACGCCGTCCGCCGGCGGCCGCTGGCGCTGATCGTGGTGGTGCTGGTGGCCGGCGCGACGGCAGCCGGGGTTTGGTTGTTCGCGCCGCTGGCCAAGAACACCGCGGCGGCGGCCTTCTACCTGTCCCAGGCCCAGACGGTGCTCAACGGGCAGGTCGTCAACGGGCACGAGCTGGCCAGCTACAAGGCGTCCCAGGCCGGGCTGATCCGCAGCCGCACCCTGGTCTGGAACCGGGCCCTGAACGAGACGAAGGGGTTGAAGGACCTGGCGACGTACAAGTCGGCCGACCCGGACATGCTGGCCTACCTGGACAAGAACCTGAAGATCGACACCCGGGGGACCGGGCCGGACGTCCTGCGGGTGCTCCTGGAGGGGGACGAGCCGAACGACCTCCTGGTCATCCTGGGGGCCGTCTCCAAGTCCTACCTGGAGGTGGTGAAGGAGCGGGAGAACAAGGACCGGGCGGATCGGTACGAGACCCTCAAGAACACGGTCGAGGGCTACCAGAAGGAGATCGACGGGTACCAGAAGACGATCGACACGCTAACCTCGGCGGCCGGCGGCCAGTCCATCACCGAGCAGCAGTTGTCCGACCAGATGCGGTCCCCGCTGGTGCTGGAGGCGACCCACAAGCTGAACGACGCCCGGCGGCGGGTCGCCCTGGGCAAGGGGGCGTTGGCGGCCGCCCAGGAGCGGGTCGACCAGCTCAAGCCGGTCCCCCCGGGCGACGGGGTCGGGCCGCCGGGGCCGCCGCCCGGGCTGCCGTCGGCCGACCCGGAGGTCGCCATGGCCTTCCAGGGGAGCCAGGAGCTGGCGGAGGCCGAGCGGATCGCCTCCACCCTACGGGAGCGGCGGGACGTGATCGCCAAGATTTACAACCCCGGGGCCGCCCCGCTGATCGACATCGAGAAGAAGGTGGCCGCCGCCGAGGAGCAGTACCTGGCGGTCAAGACCCGGCTGCGGTCCGGGGTGGTCCGGGCGATGACCGAGCGGGCCCGGGCGGAGGCCCAGAAGGACCTGGACCGGGCCAAGGCGGCGATGGTCGGGGACCAGCTCGGGCTGGAGTTCGCCGAGGCCGGGATGAAGCAGTTGGAGCGGGACTTCGAGCGGCGGAAGATGATCCGGGCCGACCTGCTCCGGCTCCAGGGGCAGATCGCGGGCAAGTCCCAGGCCAGGGCGATGGCGGTCAACGAGCTGGAGAAGGTGAACGCCGACCTGGGCAAGGTGCAGCCCCGGGTGACCAAGCTGGAGGACCCGTACCTGGTGGCCGGGCTGGAAGGGAACCGGCGGCTGAAGTTCACCCTCGGGGCGGGCGTCGGGATACTCCTCCTCGGGTTCGCCGGGCTGGTCGGGTGGGAGGCCCGCAGCCGCCGGGTGACCCACACCGACGACGCCACCACCGACCTGGGGCTGCGGCTCTTGGGGACGGTCCCGCCGATCGGCGGGGACGGGGACGGGGGGCCCCCGCCGGCCGCCCTGGCCGAGGCCATCGACACGGCCCGGACGATGCTCCTGCACGGGACCCCGGCCGGGGCCGCCATCCGGACGGTGCTGGTGACCAGCGGGGTGGCCGGGGAGGGGAAGACGTCGCTGGCCGGGCACCTGTCGATCAGCCTGGCCCGGGCCGGGTTCCGGACCATCCTGGTGGACGGGGACCTCCAGTCGCCGGCCGCCCACCGGCTGTTCGACTGCCCGGTCGGGCCGGGGCTGTGCGAGCTGTTGCGGGGCGAGGTGGACCTGGAGGAGGCGGCCCAGACGACGCCGATCCCGGGGCTGGCCCTGCTCCCGGCCGGGTACTGGGACACGGCCGCCCGGCAGGCCCTGGTGGGCGACCGGTGGCGGCGGCTGAAGGTCGACCTGGAGGCCCGGTACGACTTCGTGGTGGTCGACAGTGCCCCGCTGCTGTTGGTGTCCGACACCCTGCTCTTGGCCCGGGAGGCGGACGGGGTGGTGCTGTCGGTCCTGCTCGGGGTCAGCCAGGTGGCCCACGTGGCCGAGACGGCCGGCCGGCTCCAGGCGGTCGGGGCCAAGCTGACCGGGGCGGTGGTCAACGGGGTGTGGCACAAGGCGTACCGGAGCGGGGCGGCGTACCGGTACGCGGCCGCCCCGGTCGGGGACGGCGGCGAGGAGGTCGCCGACTACGGCGACCAGGCGGACGTGAACAACGCGGAACGGCAGTCTTGAGGGAGTGGGCAGTGGGCAGTGGGCAGTGGGCAGTGTCTGATCCGGGCGCCGCAAAGCTGTTGCGTTCCGGTCGGACACCAAACACTAAACACTAAACACTAAACACTCCCCCGTAAGGGGGGTGCGGTCGTGCGGCAGCTCGTCGCGGCGGGGCCGGTGGTGGCGGCGGTGGCGGTCGTCGCCGGGGTCGGGTACGCCTACGGCGTGTTCACCGACCGGTGGGGGCCGTCCGGCCAACTGGAGCAGGCGGTCGCCGCCCTGGCGAAGGTCAAGGACGCCCCGCCGGCCGCCGGCGAGTGGGCGGCGGCCGAGTCCCCGGCCCAGAAGATCGAGGACGACGTGCTCAAGCTCGGCGGGATCAAGGAGTACATGCACCAGGGGTATGCCAACCCGAAGACCGGGGAGTTGGTGTCGGTCCTGATCGTCTGCGGGCGGGGCGGGCCGATCAGCGTCCACACCCCGGACATCTGCTACGCCGGGGCCGGGTTCCGGCAGATCGCCCCGGAGAAGCCGGTCGGGGTGGAGGTCGGCGGCCAGCGGCAGATGTTCCAGACGGCCCGGTTCGCCAAGCCGGGCGGCGTGGACCAGGACCAGCTCGAGATCTTCTGGGCGTGGTCGAAGGACGGGCGGACCTGGGACGCCCCGGAGAACCCCCGGATGGCCTTCGCCCGGCTGCCGGCGGTGTACAAGATGTACGTCGTCCGGAACATCCATCCGACCCCCGCCAAGACGGACGACGGGGCCGCGTCCCGGGCGTTCCTGGAGGCCGCCATCCCGGCCATCGGCAACGCCCTCGCCCCCGCTCCCGCCCCCGCTCCGGGGAAGTGACCGAGCCGGCGGAATGACCGATGCCCCACCGACTCGGGAAAATGACCGATCCGGTGACCCACCGATGACCACGGGGAAGACATCGGAGGCCGCCCCGATCTGGTCTTCCACCTGGTCGTCGGTGGGTCATGGGTGTGAATCGGTCGTTACCCCCGTCCCCGTGTGAGGTCCGATGGACTTCGCCCTGTTCGTGGCGCTGAACGGCGTCCTCCTGTTGCGGCCGGACGACCTGTTCCCGGAGCTGGCCGGGTTCCGGATGTACCTGGTGACGATCGCCGCATGCGTCCTGGCCGCCGCCCCCCGGCTGGTCGAGGCCCTGCGGCCGTCGGCCCTGTTGGACCGGCCGGTGACGGCGTGCGTGCTCGGGTTCGTGGCCGCCGGAGCCCTGTCCCACGCCGCCCGCGGGTTCTTCGGGGTGGCGGTCGACTTCCTCGGCGACTTCGGCAAGGTCGGCCTGTACTACCTGCTGTTGACCGCCGTGGTCGACAGCCGGGAGCGGCTGCGGGCGTTCCTCGGGTGGCTGGTGGTGATGGTCGGGGTGCTGGCCGGGCTCGGGCTGCTCCAGTTCTACGAGGTGGTCGACATCCCGGCGATGCGGCCGATCGAGGACCGGCGGGAGGTCGACCCGGAGACCGGGGAGCTGGTGCTGTTCGCCCAGCTCCGGTCGTTCGGGCTGTTCAACGACCCGAACGACCTGTGCCTGATCCTGGTGGCCGGGACGGTGGCCGCGGCCTACCGGGCGGCGTCGGCCGGGTCGTGGGCGGCGGCGACGCCGTGGCTGGTCCCGGCCGGGGCGTTCCTGTACTCGATCATGCTGACCAAGTCCCGGGGCGGGCTGCTCGGGCTGATGGTGGCGGTGGCGTCGTACCTGCTGGCCCGGTACGGGTGGCGGCGGGCGGTCCCGCTGGCGGCGGTGGTGCTGCCGGCGGCGGTGGTCCTGTTCGCCGGCCGGCAGACCGACTTCTCCAGCTCCAACGGGGCGGGGGACACGGCCAACCAGCGGTTCCAGTTCTGGTCGGAGGGGTTCCAACTGCTGCGGACCAGCGCGGCCGGCCCCCAGACCCCGCTGACCGGGGTGGGGCCGGGGGAGTTCGTCGAGCACATCAGGCACGTCGCCCACAACTCGTTCGTCCACGCCTTCGTCGAGACCGGGCTGATCGGCGGGACCTTGTTCGCCGGGGCGTTCGCCCTGGCCGCCCTGGGGGTGTACCTGGCCCCGGCCGGGACGCCGGGCCGCAACCCGCCGGACGGGCTGAGGTTCTTCCGGCCGTTCGTCTTCGCCCAGGTGGTCGGGTTCTCGGCCGGCATCTTCTCCCTGTCCCGGTGTTACGTCGTCCCGACGTACCTGATCCTCGGGCTGGCGACGGCCTACCTGGGGCTGGCCGTCCCGAACCCGCCGGCGTGGTTCCGGGTGACCCCGAAGCTGGGGGTGCGGCTGGCGGCGTTCGGGGTGGTCGCCTTCATCGGCCTCTACCTGTTGACCCGGGTGTTAGTCCGGTACTAGTGCCGCTTACCCTTGAGCGGTGGGTCCGGGTGGCCGGGGTAGAGTCCTCGCGGCCCCGGCCACCCGGACCCAACCATTTTGGGTGGACGCAGTAGGGTGGGTCCGGCGGCCTGGGTCGGGACGCCCGTGCCACAGAGCTAACTGGCGGCGCGGGCGCTCCGACCGTGGCTGCAACCGGCACAGACTTAGCCCTGTACCACCAAGCCCAGACCCGACCGACCGGGGCCGTGGGTCCGTATCGCCGAAGGGGAGTTCGTGGTCCTCCGCAACACCGTCTGGAACTTCGCCGGGGTCGGGGTGGAGATGGCCGCGGCCTTCTTCCTGGCCCCGTTCCTGATCACCCGGCTGGGGGAGGACACGTACTCGACGTTCGTCATCCTCGGTTCGGTGGTCAGCACCATGGGTCTGCTCGACCTGGGGGTGCGGGGGGCGGTCGGGCGGCTGGTCGCGTTCCACCGGGCGAAGGGGGACCTCGGCCGGGTGGGGGAAATCCTGTCCTGCTCGCTGGCGGTGATGGCCGGGCTGGGGCTGGTCGCCCTGGCCGGGGTGGCGGCCGCCTCGGCCGGGTTCGCCGGTGCCCTCCGCATCCCCGCGGAGCAGGCGGCGGAGGCCCGGCCGGCGCTCCTGGTGATGGGCCTGGGGCTGTTCCTGTCGCTGGCCCTGAACCCGTTCGACTCGACCCTGTGGGGGTTCCAGCGGTTCGACTGGCTGAACATGGTGGACATCCCGGTGGCGCTGCTGCGGACCGGGCTGGCGATGGCGGTGGTGGCCGGCGGGGGCGGGCTGCTCGGGCTGGCGGTGGTCACGACCGGGACGCTGGCGGCCGCCGGGCTGGCCAAGGCGGTGCTGGCGTTCCGGGCCGAGCCGGGGCTGGCCCTGGGGGTCGGGCGGGTGACCCGGGGGGCCGCCCGGGAGCTGTTCGGGTTCAGCGTCTGGGTGCTGGCCGGGACCGCCCTGCGGGTGATCCGGGCCCAGGCCGGGCCGTTCCTGATCGCCCGGCTGGTGGTGTACAGCCTGGTCGCCCCCTACGCCATCGCCGACCGGCTGGCGACCGTCCCGGGGGTGGTCATCATGACCATGACCGGGGTGCTGGCCCCGGCCGCCACCCGGCTGTTCGCCCTGGACCGGAAGGACGAACAGCAGCGGCTGTTCGTCCAGTTCGGGCGGCTGACGTTCGCCCTGGCGGTGCTGCTGACGGTGCTCCTGGTGGCCCTGGGGCGGCCGTTCTTGGGGCTGTACATCGCGGCCAAGCCGGACGTGGCGGCGGCGGCGTACCCGATGCTGGTGGTGTTGGCCTTGGGCGAGTTCCTGGCGACGGCCACGACCCTCGCCCGGAGCCTGATCCTGGCCGCCGCCGAGCATCGCAAGCTGGCCTACCTGGGGGCGGCCGAGCTGGCCGCGGTGGGCGGGCTGGCGTGGCTGCTGGCCGAGCCGTACGGCGTGCTGGGCATCTGCGTGGCGCTGGTGGCCCCGGGGGTGCTGTTCCGGGGTCTGCTGCCGCTGCTCTTGGCTTGCCGGATCACCGGGCTGTCGGCCGGGCGGTAT
>JAIEQN010000104.1 GCA_019747685.1 Gemmataceae bacterium | reverse complement strand
GCCGGGTCGTTGTCCGGTCGCCTGTAGTACCGGCCGTGCCCGCACCGCGAACCCGTGCCGGGGTTCGGCCCGTCCCCTAGCATGTCCTGCTGACCCGCCCCGGAAGGTCCCCATGCGCGTCCCGCTCTCCTGGCTCCGCGAGTACGTCGACCTGCCGGCCGACCCGGCCGCCCTGGTCGAGCGGCTGACCCTGGCCGGGTTGGAGGCGTCGGGCGTCGAGGTGTTCGGGCTGCCGGCCCCGCCCGGGCTGCGGCCCAAAGACCCCGGCCCCGCCTGGGACCGGGACAAGGTGGTCGTCGGCAAGGTGCTGAAGATCGACAAGCACCCCGACGCCGACAAGCTGAAGCTGGTGACCATCGACCACGGGGCCGGCGAGCCGAAGACGGTCGTCACCGGGGCGCCGAACATCGCCCCCGGCGAGAGCGGCATGAAGGTCGTCCTCGGGCTGCGCGGCACCAAGTACTTCTACACCGACAAGGACGGCAAGAAGGCGGTGTTCACCCTGGAGCCGAAGGCCCTCCGGGGGATCATGAACGACGCCATGTGCATGTCCAACTTCGAGCTGGGCATCTCCGACGAGCACGAGGGCATCATCATCCTGGACGACGCCGACCCGGCCCCCGGGACGCCGGCCGTTGACGTACTGGGTGATGTCGTGGTCGAACTGGACGTGCTCCCGAACATGGCCCGGTGCCTGGCACTCACCGGCATCGCCCGGGAGGTCGCGGCCCTGACCGGCGGGAAGCTCCACATCGCCGATCCGAAGGTGAAGCCGGCCGCCGAGCCGGTCGCCGGGAAGGTCCAGGTGGAGATCGCCGACCCGAAGCGGTGCGGCCGGTATACCGCGACGGTCATCCGCAACGTCACCGTCGGCCCGGCCCCCCGCTGGATGCGGTCGCGGCTCGATTACGCCGGGATGCGGCCGATCTCGAACGTCGTGGACATCACCAACTATGTGATGCTGGAGACCGGCCAGCCGCTCCACGCCTTCGACTACGACGTGCTGGTGAAGCGGGCCGGCGGGAAGGCCCCCACCATCATCGTCCGCCCGGCCAAGCCCGGTGAGAAGCTGGTGACGCTCGACAAGGCCGAGCGGGAGTTGTCGCCGGACAACCTCGTCATCGCCGACACGGCCGGGCCGATCGCCCTGGCCGGGGTGATGGGCGGCCTGGAAACCGAAGTCACCGACGCGACCAAAACCATCCTGCTCGAATCGGCCAGCTTCGACTTCGTGAGCGTCCGCAAGACGGCCCGGCAGTTCAACCTGTTCAGCGAAGCGAGCGGCCGGTTCAGCAAGGGCGTCCACCCGGAGCAGTCGGCCCCGGCCGCCGCCCGGGCGGCGCAGCTCTTCCAGGACCTCGCCGGGGGCGAGGTCCTGGCCGGGATCGTGGACGCCTACCCGGCCCCGGTGCCGCCGCAGACGATCGCCCTGACGCCGGCCGACATCCGCCGGCTGCTCGGGTTCGACATCCCCCCGGCCGAGGTCGAGCGGGTGCTGACCGCCCTCCAGTTCACGGTGAAGAAGGCCGGCGACGGCTGGTCGGTGACGACCCCGCCGACCCGGCTGGACATCCAGGCCGGGGCCGCCGACCTGGTGGAGGAGCTGGCCCGCGTTTACGGGTACGACAAGCTGCCGGAAACGCTGCTGGCCCAGGCCCTGCCCGAGCAGCGGGGCAACCGGCCGCTGGAGCTGGAGGAACAGGTCCGCGACCTGCTCGCCGACGCCGGGCTGCAGGAGTGCGTGACGTATTCACTGGGTAGCCCGGAGGCGGAGGCGCGGTTGGAGGTCGGGAAGACCCCTCCCCCTAACCCCCTCCCCCGGGGGGAGGGGGGGGACCAGACGGCCCCTCTGTCTCCCCCTCCCTTCTCAGGGGAGGGGGCCGGGGGGAGGGGTCATGTGCAGCTCCTCAACCCCGTCTCCCCCGAGCGGTCGGTCCTCCGCACCACCCTCCTGCCGGGGTTGCTGGCGGTCGCCCACGCCAACCTGGAGGCGGCCGAGTCCGTCGCCCTGTTCGAGGTCGGGCCGGTCTACCTCGCCAAGCCCGGCGCTCAGCTCCCCGACGAGCCGCGGCGGCTCGCGGTCGTCTTGTGCGGCCGGCGGTCGGCCGCGGCCTGGGACGACCCGCTCGGGGCCAAGCCGGCGGCCTACGACTTCTTCGACCTCAAGGGCATCCTCGGAACCCTGGCCGCCGACCTCCACTTGCCGGGCGTGTCGGTCCGCAAGGCGACCAACCCGGCCCACCTCCACCCCGGCCGGTCGGCGGAACTCGTCGTGAACGGGGCGGCCGTCGGCACCTTCGGCGAGCTGCACCCGAAGGTCGCGGCCGCGTTCGGCAAGGGCTTCGCCGACCGGGCCGTGCAGGTCGCCGAACTCGACCTGGAAGCCGTCCTGGCCGCCGTCCCCGACCGGTTCCCCTACCGGCCGTTCCCGACCGTCCCTCCGGCCAAGCGGGATATCGCCCTCATCGTCCCCGAGGAGACCCCGGCCGAGGCGGTGCTGGGCGAGATTCGGGCCGCCGGCGGCGACCTCTTGACCGACGCGGTGTTGTTCGACGTGTACACCGGCGAGAGCGTCCCGGCCGGGACCAAGAGCCTGGCCTACGCCCTGGTCTACCAGTCGCCGGACAAGACGCTGTCGGACAAGGAGATCGAGAAGGCCCACGGCAAGGTCGAGGGCCGGCTGCGGCACGTCCTCAAGGCGAAGATTCGGGGGAAGGATGCCTGACCCGGACCGGGCACCGCCGACCCGGGGTTTCACCCCGGGCTCTGTTGTGGCAGCCCTTCAGGCTGCACCGGATTTCGACCCCGAAGGGGTCGCACACCATAGCCCGGGGTGTAACCCCGGGTCTCCAGGCCTACCCTGTCGCTTCCCGGTCCGTCCGGCGGTAACATGAACTCCTCCCCGCCCCCGCCGCGAGTCCCGCCATGAGGCTGGAGGAACTGAGCCGCGTCCTCCGGGAGACCGACCCGGCCGCCGTCCTCCTCCCCCCGGCCACCCTGAGCTGGCTGGTCCAGAAGGTGACCGGCACCACCTGGGCCGTCTGGCGGGTCCCGCACAGCCACTGCCTCGTCGTCGACCGCCGGACCCTGCTCAAGCACGTCGAGTGGGACGACCTCGGGCTGCCGCCCGACCACCCGCTGCCCGAAGACGCCGTCCTGGTCCTGGAGCGGCCGACCGCCGACCAGCTCGCCGGCAGCCGGGACGCCCTGCTCGGCCGGTACTGGCGGCTCCTGTTCCACGCCGCGGTCCACCGCGCGGTCGGGCCGAAGGTCGACGGGCTGACCCCGGCCGCGTTCCGGGACCGGATCGAGGCCCTCGGCCCGGCCGCGTTCGAGGAGGCCCGGAACGTCCTGGCCGAGGACGGCCTGTTGCCCGCCGACGCCGGCGACCGGGAGGCCTACGCCGAGTTCGCCTCCTACTACCTGGAGCTGCGGCACTTCAACCCGCCCCTGGCCGCCGCCTGCTTCCCCAGCCTGCCGGCCGCCGAGGTCGAAGCCGTCCTGGCCGCGGACATCGATGCCCCCGCCCTGTTCCAGAAGACCCGCCTGCCCGGCGCCCCCGACCCCCACCCGAAGACCGACGACCAGTCGGACGAGTCGCACGACTACTTCGATACCCTGACCCGCCAGGCCAACCGGGCGGCCCGGACCGGTGACCACGTCCGGGCCGCCGTCCTGCACACCGAGGCCGCCCGGGTCGCCCCCGGGGAGAAAACGGCCGTCGCCCGCCGGGCCGCCCGGGAGAGCATCGACCGGCTGGCCGACCGGCTCCGGGCCGCCCTCGGGCTGCCGGACGAGGTGACGGCCGAGTGGCGGCGGGTGCTGGGGGTGCTGCTGGACAAGGCCGACCAGGGCGCCCGGCCGGTCGAGGCGGCCATCCTGTACGACCTCCAGCGGGTGGCCGTCGAGCACGAGCAGCCGGTCTACGCCCTCGACCTGGCCGGGTACCTGCTCCACGTCGGCAAGCGGCCGCTCCGCCGGGAGCTGACCGGCCAGCGGTTCGTCCGGGTCCCGGCCCACCTGCGGAGCGCCGCCCGGCGGGTCCCGTCGGCCCGGCTGACCGACGCCGACCGGCAGGCCCTGAACGGCCTGCTGCGGGACGGAACCGACCGGGCCGAGCTCCAGTTGCGGTCGAAGTTCCGGCCGGTGCTAACCGACGCCCTGCACGACGCCGGGCTGCGGCCGGGGTCGCTGGCCGAGGAGGCGGCCCTCAAGAAGACCGTCGAGGAGCTGCTGGACAACATCTCGGCGGCCGGGTTCCTGGGGTTCGGGGACGTCCGGGACGCGATCGCCCGGGGGCAGATGAAGCTGCCCGACCTGGCCGGGGCCGCCGAGTACGTCCGGGGCGACCCGCTGATGCGGCTCGACCGCCGGCTGACCGCCTCCCTGGACGGGGTCTACCGCCGGGCCGAGGTCTACACCCGGGCCCTGGAGCGGGTCACGGCCGTCGGGTTCGGCACCCCGGGTGGGCGGTGGCTGACCCGGAACCTGTTCATCCCGTTCGGGGCGGCACTGCTGGTGGCCGAGTTCGTCTGGCTCTTGGTCCACCAGCGGTGGGTGAGCCGGGCCGCCGCCGCCGCCCGGGTAAACCCGGACGCCCCCCCCGACCCGGTCCCGCCGATCTACGGGGGCTGGAACGCCGAGTGGTGGTTCCACGCCGCCTGGGCCGCCCTCGGGGTATTCTTCCTGGTGGTGCTCCACTCGGCCACCGTCCGGGGGTGGCTGGCGGCGGCCGGCAAGGCCCTGTACCGGGCGGCCCGCTTCCTGTTCTGGGACATCCCCCGCCGGGTGTGGGCGAACCCGTGGTTCCGGCGGGTGCTGGCCAGCCCGCCGGTCCAGCTCGCCCTGAACCACGTCGCCAAGCCGGCCCTGCTGACGGCCGGGGTGATCGTGGTCCTGGCCGAGGTCGGGTTCGCCGAGCTGCTGGTGTCCTGGCCGGTCTGGGCGGTCACCTACGTGGCCGCCTGGTTCGTGGTCAACTCCGGGATCGGGCGGGTGCTGGAGGCCCTCGGGGCCGAGGCCCTGCGGCGGGTGTTCGACCTGTTCCGGTCGCTCCCGGCGGTCCTGCGGTGGGTCAACGACCTGTTCCGGGAGCTGGTGTACGCGGTCGAGTGGGTGCTGGCCCGGGTCGAGGACGGGCTGCGGCTGCGGGGCAACGCCAACCCGCTGGCGGTCGGGGCTCGGGCGGCCGCCGGGCTGGTCTGGACCCCGGTCGCCTTCCTCCTGCGGTTCTACACCATCGTCCTGATCGAGCCGATGATCAACCCACTCAAGCTCCCGCTGTCGCTGCTGTTCGCCAAGTTCATCTACCCCCTCCTGCTGGTCTTCCCCGGGGTGCTGTTGGCCGACCCGGACACCACCCTCGGCTACCGGTCGCCGCTGGTCGGCACCCTCGCCGCCTACCTGACCACCCCCGGGGCGTGGCTGCTCATCATGGGCACCCTGTGGCTGTTGCCGGACGCGGTCACGTTCCTGTTCTGGGAGATGCGGGAGAACTGGCGGCTGTACCGGGCGAACCGGCCGACCGGGCTGCGGCCGGTTCACGTCGGGCCGCACGGGGAGACGGTCAAGGGGCTGTTGCACCGGGGGTTCCACTCGGGGACGGTGCCGAAGCTGTACGCCAAGCTGCGGACGGCCGAGAAGGAGGCCCAGCGGACCGACAACTGGCGGGACGCCCGGACCTACCGGGTCGCCCTGGTGGACATCGAGGAGGCCGTCCGCCGGTTCGTCCTCCGCGACTTCGTCGAGGTGCTGAACAACCCGGAGGCCGCCTGGGGCGGGCCGCGGCTGGAGGTCGGCCGGGTCCACCTGGGGACGAACCGGATCAAGGTCGAGTTGGTCCCGGAGGGCGGCGGGCGGCCGGCCTGGCTGGAGTGGGAGGACCGGTCCGGGTGGCTGGTCGGGCGGTGGCTCGACCCGGGGTTCGTGGCCGACCTGCCGGCCGGCCCGGCCCGGGTCCTGGCCGACACCCTGGCGTACCTGTTCAAGCGGGCCGGGGTCGACCTGTCGTGGGAGCAGGTGCGGGCCGAGCTGCCGAAGGACGCGACCGACTTCGACGTCGGGTCGGACGGGCTGATGGTCTGGTACGGGCCGCGGGACAAGGCCCCGGTGGTGTACGACCTGGGGGACCCGCGGCCGGACCTGCGGCCGCGGTCGGCCCGGCGGCGGCGGCCGGTGCCGGGGCC
>JAIEQN010000908.1 GCA_019747685.1 Gemmataceae bacterium | reverse complement strand
CGAATTCCGCCGAAGGGGGGCCGACCCGTGCTCGACGAGCTGAAGGAAGAGGAGATCGTGAACAAGGTGGGCGGGCGGTTCAAGCTGTCCACCCTGATCCAGAAGCGGATGGTGGCCCTGAACACCGGGGCCAAGCCGCTGGTCGACCCGCGGGGGAACCCGGACAAGATGGCGATCGTGATCCAGGAGATCCTCCAAGACATGATCTACCTCGACGCGGCCGGGAACGTCCAGGTGAACAACGCGACCATGATGGCCAACATCCCCGGGGCCTACCCCGGGATGCCCGGGGCGACCCCGCTCGGCCCGTCGGACGGGGCCGCCCAGTCGGGCGACGAGTGACCCGCCTTCGGCGGGAATGACGTATGCCCCACCAATGACCACTGACGAGGTAGTGGACCCGGCCGGCTAACCCAGCCCCGGTGCATCCCTTCGTCCGTGGTCATTGGTGGGGCATACGTCATTGTGAACCGTGACCCCGCCTGTCCCGTAGAACCGGTGGCCGTACAACAACGCCGCCCCCGTCACCCCGGGTAGACCCGCCGCCATGCCCGACACCCCCGCCCGCCCGCCGGCCGCCCCGGCGGCCCGGCCCCCGGCCCTCCCGTCCACCGCCGACGCGGTCCCGTACGTCCCGGTCTCGTGGCTGGCCGTCGGGGCGATGGGGCTGGCCGTCCTGTTCGTCGTCGTCCTCCTGGTGGCCGGGTACGGGGCGAGGTCCGACAAGCGGCCGCTGACGATGGACTGGGTGCTGATCCTGCCGGTCGCGGCCGTCGTCCTCAGCTTCGCCGCCCGGCGGGTGATCCGCGACTCGGAGGGCACCCGGACCGGGCGGCTGTTCGGCCTCGACCTGCCGGCCGCCGCGTGGTGGACGGCGGTGGTCGGCGGGCTGGGGTACGCGGCCTACCTGGTGGCGGTCGACTACTCGGTCGGGCAGGACGCCAAGGGCGAGGTCGTCCGGTGGGCCGACGCCACCCTCAAGGGCGACCTGGCCCGGGCGTTCCACCGGACCCGGGACCCGAACGAGCGGGCCAGCATCGCCCCGGACAACCGGGACGCCCTGGAGGCCCGGTACCGGACCGAGTTCACCTTCTTCCGCCAGTGCGATGTCGTCCGGCTGGCCACCCGCAACCCCGGGGCGTGTGAGTTCGTCCCCGGCGGGGTGCGGGACTGGAAGGTGTTGCCGAACGGCGGGATCGAGTGCGTCTACCGGGGGGCCGTGCGGTGCCCGGACGGGGTGTTCCCGGTGAACGTCTCCCTCCGCGGGGTGGAAGCCGCGGCCGGGGACGCCCCGGTCGGCCGGCAGTGGCAGATCTCCCTCACCCCGTCCGGGTTCGTGCAACAGCCCGAGGTCCGGCTGACCCCGTATGGGTGGTACGTCGCCGCCCTGGAGAAGCAGGGCGGGGCGTACGCCCGGCAGTTCCTCCCGGCCAACCGCATCCGGGCCGCCCGGCCGTACACCTACCTCCAGTTCGCCCGCCCGGACGACGCCGCAGCGGTCCCGGAGTTCCGCCCGTTCGCTGGGGCCGGCCAGTTGTCCCGGACGCTGGCCACCGGGGTGCCGGTCGGCCGGGCCGGGACGCTCGCGCTGCCGGTCTCGTTGATGTGGACCCCGGGCGAGGGCGTGTACAACACCATCGCCGGCCGGTTGTTCACCCTCCCGGCAGATAAGGACCACCCGACCGGCAAGCCGCCGACCCCGGACCAGGCGAAGACGTTCGCCGCCGTCTGGAACGTCACCGGGGTCGAGCCGGCGGGCGGCCGGCTGAAGAACAGCCCGGACACCCAGGACCTGACCACGATCGTCCTCGACCAGAAGAAGCAGGAGGGGGGCGTCTGGGAGCCGGTCGCGGTCGAGCTGCGGGTGCCGGTCGAACTCCCGCTGCCGGTCGAGCCGGGGCGGGAGCCGGCCGCCGCCCGGGGGCGGTTGGTCCTGGTCTGTGACGACCCGCCGGTCCTGGCCGAGCTGAAGCGGCTGCGGGCCGCGGCCGACCCGGTCAACGGGACCTCGGCCGCCCCGCCGACCGACTCGATGCCCCCGTCCGCCTGGCGGCTGGTCCGGATCGAGAGCGACCTCCGGCCGGTCTCCATCCGGTCGGCGAGCGAGCCCGGTGCCCCGGGGAACATGGCCGCCGAGCCCTTCGACATCCCCTGACGCGGTCGCCGCAGCCCGGTTGTTTGCCCCGGCCCCCGGATCACCCGGGGCCCGGTTCGTTCGGCTACAATAGGGGCGTCCCTCGCCCCTGTTCCGGGCCGAACCAATGCCCCACCGCACCCCCGCCGCCGGCTTCTCCCCGATCGACGACGCCCTGGACGACCTCCGGGCCGGGCGGATGATCGTGCTGGTCGACGACGAGCACCGGGAGAACGAGGGCGACCTGGTGATGGCGGCCGGGGCCGTCACCCCGGCGGCGGTCAACTTCATGATCCGCCACGCCTGCGGCCGGCTGTGCGTGGCCATGGCCCCGCCCCACGCCGACCGGCTCGGGCTCAAGCTCCTGCCCGGGGTCCACCTCGACCCGACCGCCACCCCGTTCACCAACAACTTCGACGCCCGGGCCGGGGTGAGCACCGGCATCTCGGCGTTCGACCGGTGCCGGACCATCCAGGTCTGTGCCGACCCGGCCAGCGGGCCGCACGACCTGGTCCAGGACAAGGGCCACCTCGACGGGCTGATCGCCCGGCCGGGCGGGGTGCTGGTCCGGGCCGGCCACACCGAGGGGAGCGTCGACCTGTGCCGGCTGGCCGGGCTGCGGGAGGTGGCGGTCATCTGCGAGGTGCTGAACGAGGACGGGAGCATGGCCCGGCTGCCCGACCTGCGGGCGTTCTGCGACAAGCACCAGCTCAAAATGTGTACCATCGCCGACCTGATCGAGTACCGGCGGCGGCGGGAGAAGTTGGTCCGGCGGGAGATCGCCCTGAAGCTGCCGACCGAGTTCGGCGAGTTCGACCTGTTCGCCTACACGTCGGTGGTCGACCAGGAGCCGCACCTGGCCCTGGCCCTCGGCGGGATCGGTGTGACGGGACCGGACGCGGCCGCCCCGGTTCAGGCCGAACCGGTCCTGGTCCGGATGCACAGCGAGTGCCTGACCGGGGACGTGCTGCACTCGGCCAAGTGCGACTGCGGGCCGCAGCTCCAGTACGCCATGCGGCAGGTGGCCGAGGCCGGACGCGGGGTGATCGTCTACATGCGGCAGGAGGGCCGGGGGATCGGCCTGTTGAACAAGCTCCGGGCGTACCAGCTCCAGCAGGACGAGGGGCTGGACACGGTCGAGGCCAACCGCCGGCTCGGGTTCGCCCCGGACCTCCGGCACTTCGGCATCGGGGCCCAAATCCTCCACGACCTCGGGGTCCGGGACATCCGGCTGTTGACCAACAACCCCCGTAAGGTGATCGGGCTGGAGGGGTACGGGCTGCGGATCGTCGAGCGGGTGCCGATCCAGATGCCGGCCGGGGACCACAACCGCGACTACCTTCAGACCAAGCGGGAGAAGCTCGGCCACCTGCTCGACGGGTTCGACCTCGGCGGTGGGGATTGATTCCGGTCGCCCGCGCCACCCCACGCCTGAACCATCTCACCTGACCGGAAGAAACTACGTCGGAATGACTTCGCCGGCCGGAACGGTCTTGCGGCCAGCCGGGCGTCACGCTATCAGCCGGCGGTTCCCGGGGGACCGTCCATGCGTTCGTACCTGACGCCTGCCGCGGTTCTCGCGGCCGGGGTATACGTACTCCTGTCCGGCTGTCAGGGGCTGGTCAAAACAGACGAGGTGGTGCGGGCGGACGAGCCCCGCCGGCCGGTGGCGTTCGAGTCGCCGGAGGTGGCCCGCCGGTTCGAGGCGGCGTCCGGGGCGAACCGGGCCCAACAGGTCGGCGGGACGTTGGTCGGCCCGGCCCCGTTCTACCTGTACGGCCGCCGCCAGTTCCTCGGCGAGAACGCCAAGTTCAACGACGCCGCCGCCCGGTGCGACACCGACCGGGACGGGGTCATCACGGCCCGCGAGGTGGACGGCCTCGCCCGGACCCCCGGGGGCGATTGACACGCCCGAGGCGCCGAACGGCCGTCCGGGACGGTCTTGCGGCCGACCGGGCGTCCGGGTATGGGCGGGCGGTTCCAGGGGGAGGGACCGCCCATGCGTCTGTACCGGCTGCCCGCCGCGGTCGCCGCGGCCGGGGTGTGCGTGCTCTTGCCCGGCTGCCTGACCCTGTTCTCGAAGACCGAGGTGGTCCGGGCCGACGAGACCCGCCGGCCGGTCCGGTTCGAGTCCCCGGCCGCGGCCGACACGTTCCACAAGGCCCTGAAGGACAAGGACAACGGCGGGAGCCTGGGCGGGACGTGCTTCGGGGTGCCGTTCGTGACCCTGTACGCCCGGCACAAGAAGCTGGCCGAGAACGCCCGGTTCAACGACGCGGTCGGCCGGTGCGACACCGACCAGGACGGCCTCATCACCCAGCACGAGGCCGACATCTTCGCCAAGGTCTGCGGCTGCGACTGACCGGCTACGGGATGAGTTCCGCGACCGGGATCGCGCCGACCGGCTGCCCGTCGAGGACGACCGGCACGTCCTGGCCCGGGCGGTAGTCGACCCGGGAGCGGTACGCCGGCGGCGTCGCGGCCGGGTTCGGGTCGGTGTACACCTCGACCAGCCCGTCCTCCAAGTTGACGATCCAGTAGACCGGGATGCCGGCCTCGGCGTAATAACACCCCTTGACACGCCGGTCTTCCGATAAGGATGACGCGGCCACCTCGAATACCACGCCGAAGTCGGTCGGGCCGGGGTGTCGGCCGGCGAACGTTTGGCGGTCCCCGCGGACGACCGCGACATCCGGCTCCGGCTCACTCTCGGCGAGCGTGATCGGCAACTGGACCCGGGTCCGCCAGCCGGCGGGGGTGACCGACCGGAGGTCATCTGCCAGCCGGTCGAGCGTGTTCCCGTGCGGCGTCCCTTGCGGCATTTTGGTCACCAGGTAGCCGCCGAGGAGTTCGACCGGGTCGTCCTCGGTCAGGATGTCGGCCGCGATCATCCGGTGGTAGTCGGCCACGCTGAGCCGGTAGAAGCCGGCGCCGGCCGGGATCACGGCCGGCGGGCGGGCCGGGTTGTGGGTTGTCGGGTTCATCGGGACACCTCCTCGGCCGGACATTCTACCCGCCGGGCCGGCGCGCGGTCGAGGTCGGTCAGACGACCACGTCCTTGTTCTCGAACACGCCTCGCATCTGCTTCCGGTAGACGTGGGCGTCCGGGTCGACCAGCCCGCCGGCGTCCTTCGCCCGGACGAACGAACTGGCCACGCCCGGCGACTCCTCCCACGCCATCAGGGCGTGGCCCCCGGACTGGCAGTACAGGGCGTGGTCGAACCGGGCGCGGGCCGGGACCGTCCGGTCGTGAATGTGGACGGTCGGGAAGAACAGCACCCTGGGGCCGCCCGGGGGAACTCGAAGGCCATCGGGTGGACCTTCCGCTCGCCCTTCTTCAGCTTGAACACCGCGAACCCGTACCCCTTGTACCGCGGCAGCTCGTCCCAGACGCCGTCCGGCAGCCGGAACCGGGCGTCCAGCCGGGCGAAGTCCTTGACCGCCGGGACGAACGACGCCTCGAAGCTGCCGACCTCGACCACCTTCAGCGGGGCGTCGTCCTTCGCCAGCTTCGGGGCGTCGCGACCGGCGGCCCGGGGGGCCGGCGGTTCCGGGAACCCCTTCCGCAGGTCGTCGAAGAACGTCGGGTACTTCTCCAGGTTGATGAACCGGACGGCGTCCTCCTGGCTGCCCTCCGGGGTCGGGATGGGCAGGATCATGGCCAGGTCGTCGCCGGCCTTGAACCGCATGGCGTAGGCCAGGAACTGCCGGCCGTCCTCCCCCGGCCGGGCGAAGATGGTGGTGTCCGCGACCGCATCGACCTTGCCCGAGAAGCAGCACATCGGCCCGGCCCCCGTCGGGTTGTAGGGAACCGCCCCTGATTCTGACCGCCGGGCCGGGGCCGTCAACCCCGGCGGGTCGGCCGGTTACGCCCCGGTGACTCCCGGGCCCCGGCCGGGGGCCGGACGTTCCGGGGCCGAGGAGTGGCGCGGCGGGTGGGCCTTCCCGCGGCCGCCCGCCGGCGGTACGCTGAGGGCTGTTGCCCGCCCCGCCCCGAGCCGTCCGAGTCCGACCCGATGCCGGATGCCGCCCCGGTC
>JAIEQN010000611.1 GCA_019747685.1 Gemmataceae bacterium | reverse complement strand
TCCTGGTCCTTGGTCAGCAGCGGCCACTCGTACAGGTGGGCCATCTGCGGGGGCACGTCCTTGGGCGGCCGCATGGTCGCCAGCTTGGCGTCGAACTCGGCCTTGCCGGGCATCTCGGCCAACATGTCGTCCGCCTTCGACGGGTCGTCGAAGTCGGGGTTGTAGATGTAGTCCACCGGCCGCCGGACCAGTTCCTTGGCCCGGACCTCGTTGATCACCCGGTACATCTGCGACCGGGTGCGGCCGAACTGGGCGGCGAGGCTATTCACGGTATCACCTGTGTGCTTGGCGTCCTTCTTATCCGCGTCCATCCGCCGCTTGGCCAGGTAAATGGCCTCCTTCTTCGCCGTCGTTAGCGGCCCGGTCCGGGCCGGGAACAGGGCGTACTCCGGGTTCGCCCGGTCGAAGTTCTTGATCGTGTACCGGACGGCCTCGGGCGACCGGCCGAGGGCCCCGGCGATCCGCCGGCTGACCTCGGTCAGCGTCCCCCCGCAGGGCCGCATCTCGCGTGCCAGCCGGAGGATGTCGTCCTTCTCCCCGTCCGTCAGGTGGGAGAACCGGCCGCCCTTCTCGACCAGCTCTCGGTGGTCGGCGGCGAACCGCTCGACCACGCTCTTGGGGAACCGCAACTGGCTGCGGCCGCGGGCCTTCACCCGCCGCGGGGCCAGCCCCCGGACCCGCCACCGGCCGATCGTCTTGGTCGACACCCGGAAGAGCTTGCTGATCTCTTCCAGGGTCAGCATCGGCTCGACGGACTGCTCGACCGGGACGGCCGGGACCGACCGCTCGACCCGGCGGACGAACAGCCCGAGGTCGTGCCGCAGGTCCGCCCCGGGGATGAGCAGGTCCGGGTGGGCGTCGGACCGGTAGTCGGTGACCCGGAAGCAGACGTACTGGTACGGGTACACCCGGGCCGGGTCGACCTCGGCCAAGAGCCGCTCGGCCCGGGCCACCTGCTCCTGCCGGCGGGCCGGCGGGGCGAACCGGGTCTGCTGCTCGGTCAGCTCCCGGAGGGCGGGGGTTCTGAACTCGCTCACCGTTGGTCCTCCCGGCCGCGGTCCGTCCTGGTCCACTTGCTCGCCGGCCGGCCGGGGCACCCGCTCGGGGGTCTCGGCCGGTCGCCCGGTACGGTTCCGTACCAGGTGATTCGCAGCAGACGGCGGGGGGTTTCCTCAAGTAGGAGATACCGCCCGGCCGATCCGCACCTAACCCGATTCCTCCGGCCGGCCGGGGAAGTCCGCCACTCGGACTTGCACCGGTCTGCCCAGTTAGATACATGCCGCCGGGTCGCGGTTCGGTCGGGCGGCCGAACCAACCCATTTGGAGTGGACCGGGGCGGGTTCGGTTCTCTCCGAACCCCGACCAGTCCACGACGACCGGCGGGTCGCCCTTTCACCGCGGGGGGTCGTCTCGAAGGTGCCCCCGACGACCCAGCAACCGCCCTGCCGAACCCCGAAGAATTCTGCGTCGGCCGCCGACCGAATTCACCTAACGCCTTGCCATCACAAGGTCCGGTGCGGCTCGTGGCCGGGGATTTTCCCCCTCGGTCCTCCCCCTCACCTACCCCAGGTGGGTGAGGTGATGGTCGGAATTTCAGTAACCGGGTGTAGCGTTTTTGCAATCCCCCGGCCGCCGACGATGCACTGCCCCGCCCGGACCACCGATTCCCGATAACCCGCGCAGCCGGCACAGCTTGCGGACGCCAACCCCCGAACGGATTTCTTCAAGTCAGTTGCGCCGAATGCCGACGCCGGCCGGGTTAGAATCGCAGGGCGGGTTCGTGCCCGGTCGCGAACCCAGGCCCGCCACCCCGACACCCCTACCTTTACCATGCCCCACGTTCCCGCAATATTTCGGGCCGGCGGGCCGCTCGGCCTGTTCTTGGCCCTCGCCACCTCGGCCAGCGGGCAGGAACCGGTCACGCTCGCCGAATCGTTCCGGCCCGGCCACTCTTATACGGTCGAAGTCCGGGTAAAGTTGGACGGAAAGCTGGCCGTCCCGACCGGGAAGGACAAGCCGCCGCAGATGGTTCCCCTGAACGGGGCCAGCCGGGTCGTCTACGACGAGCGCATCCTCGACCCCGACGAGGCCATCCGCCAGTACCGGGAGGTCGAGTTCCGGCGGGTGCTCGGCAGCGCCACCCAGGACGCCGGCATCCGCCCGGCCGTCCGGCGGATGGTGGTGATCCGGGCCGGCGACCGCCGGGCGCCGTTCTCGCCGGACGGACCGCTCACCTGGGGCGAGATCGATGTCGTCCGCACCGACGTGTTCGTCCCGGCCACCATCCCCGGATTATTGCCGCCGAACGCGGTGAAACCAGGTCAGTCGTGGAAGGCGTCCACAGCCGCCGTCACCGAGCTGACCGACCTGGAGACGATCGACGACGGCGGGGTGGCGGTCGAGTTGGCCGGGGTCACGACCGTAGACAACCGGCGGGTGGCCCGGCTGCGGGTGTTCGGGACGATCCGGGGCGTCAACCAGGACGGCCCGAACCGCCAGAAGCTCGACGGGACGGCGTACTTCGACCTCGACGCCGGGCTCTTGACGTATCTATCCGTCCGCGGGACGCACGAGCTGCTCGACGGCCAGACCGGGCACACCGTCGGGGTGATCGACGGGCAGTTCACCATGACCCGCCGCCCGCTGGCCCAGCCGCCGGCCGGGCTGTCGGACGCCGGCCTCCGCGGGGTGGGCCTCAAGCCCGACGCGGAGAACACCCTCCTGCTTTACGACGACCCCAATCTGGGGGTTCGCTTCCTCTACCCGCGGGGCTGGAAGGTCGGGGCCGTCCAGGGCCGGCAGGTGACGCTCGACCACACCCGGCTCGGGGGCGGCATCCTCGTCACCGTCGAGCCGGCCGGGAAGGTGCCCGCGGCCGAGGACTATCTGCGCGAGGTGACGGCATTCCTGCAAAAGGAGAAGGCTCAGGTGGCGGTGCTAGCGACCCCGGCCCGGGTGCGGGCCGAGCCGGCAGCCCTCGACCGGTTCGCCCTGGCGGCCACGTTCGACAAGGACGCCGCCCGGATGGAGTACGGGGTGCTCCGGCAGGCCGACGGCGGGGCGACGGTGGCCGCCCGGCTGCCACAGGGGTCGGCGGCCGACCTCCGACCCGAGGCCGACCGGATCATCCGCAGCCTCACGATCACGAAGCGGATCGCGGCGAGGTGATCCGTCTTCCCGGGCCGGGGGTTGTCATCCCCGGCTACCGCCAGTCGCCCCTCCGGGGCTCCGTACAATGCCCCGGTTTTCGAGCCGCGGAGCGGCGATTGACGGTAGCCGGGGGCGCAAGCCCTTGGTCGATGGGGGGTGGCCTGTGGCCGGTCTGCGGGTGTTGGTGGCGTCGTCCGAGGTGGTCGGGTTCGCCAAGACGGGGGGCCTGGCCGACGTGGCCGGGGCCCTGCCCCGGGCGCTGGCCCGCCGCGGCCACCAGGTCGCGGTGGTGATGCCGTACTACCACACGGTCCGCAAGGCCGGGGTGCCGGTCGAGAAGACCGGGGCGACGCTGCCCGTCCAACTGGGCGACCGCGTCCTGGCCAGCCGGCTGCTGCGGGCCCGGCTGCCGAACTCCGACGTACCCGTCTACCTGGTCGAGCACCCGCCGTTCTTCGAGCGGGACGAGCTGCCCGGCCACGGGCTGTACCAGCAGGCCATGCCCGGCGGGTACAAGAGCGACTACCTCGACAACGCCGAGCGGTTCACCTTCTTCTGCCGGGCCGTCCTGGAGACCGTCCCGCACCTCGGGTTCACGCCCGACGTGCTGCACGCCAACGACTGGCAGACCGGGCTGGTCCCGGTCTACCTGAACGAGGTCTACCGGCCGAAGGGGGCGTACCGCCGGATGCGATCCGTCTTCACCATCCACAACATCGCCTACCAGGGGATGTTCGGCCGGGACGTGATGCGGATCACCGGCCTGCCCGGCTGGCTGTACAACCACACCCAGTTGGAATTCCACGGCCACCTGAACTTCCTCAAGGCCGGGGTCGTCTTCGCCGACGCGGTGAACACGGTCAGCCCGACCTACGCCCGGGAAATCCAAACGCCCGAGTTCGGCTACGGGTTCGAGGGCCTGTTGCGGCAGCTCAGCGGCAAGCTCAGCGGGATCGTCAACGGGGTCGACTACGACCAGTGGGACCCGGCCAGCGACGGGCACCTGGCCGCGAACTACACCCCCGCGACGGTGTTCGACAACAAGCCGCTGTGCAAGGCCGACCTCCAGCGGCGGTTCGACCTGCCGGAGGACCCGGCCGCCCCGGTCCTGGGGGTGGTCGCGCGGCTCGTGAGCCAGAAGGGGATTGACCTCGTCCTCAGCGCCGCCCCGGGGTTCCTCGACCTGGGCTGCCAGATGATTTTCCTGGGCGAGGGCGACCCGGAGTACCACGAGCAGTTGAAGGCGTTCCGGGCCAAGCACCCGCGGCAGGTCGGGGTGTACCTGGGGTTCAGCGAGGCGGTGGCCCACAAGGTCGAGGCCGGGTCGGACCTGTTCCTGATGCCCAGCCGGTACGAGCCGTGCGGGCTGAACCAGATTTACAGCCTGAAGTACGGCACGCCCCCGGTGGTCCGGGCGACCGGCGGCCTCAAGGACACGGTTGTCAACGCCACCGAGGAGAACCTGGCGGCCGGAACGGCGACCGGGTTCGCGTTCGACGCCTACACCGGGAAGGCGCTGTACGACACCGTGCGGTGGGCACTCACCCTGATGCAGGACCGGCCGGAGGACTTCCGGCAGGTGGTCCGGACGGCGATGGCCCAGGACTGGAGCTGGGGCCGCTCCGCGGCCGAGTACGAGGCCCTCTACCGGCGGGTGATCGGCTGACCGCCGGCCGTCATCCGGCCTTGAGCACCGCGAGCATCTTCCGCACCTGGCCGAGGTGGTAGGCGGCGTGGGCCACCGCCCCGACCGCCCCGGCGAACTCCTCCGGACCGGCCGCCGCCTTCTCGCGGATCGCCTGCGCGGTGCCGTCGTAGGCCACCCGCAGGTCGGCCCGGAGCTTCGCCCACGCCGCCTCGTCCACCGCCGACCCCGGGTACGGGTTCGACCAGTCCACGTCCATACTCTTCGTCCGTACCCAGTGCGACACGGCCTTCAGCCCCAGGATGACGTGGGCCGTCTGGCCGGCCACGGTGTTCGACCCGACCGCCCGCGAGGCGTCGGCCGCCGACACCCCGCCGAGCACCTGGGAGAATCCGGTCCCCTTGTCGTTGAACAGCGTATACGGGGCGTCGGCCGGGACCTCGAACGCCTCCGCCAGCAGGGCCACCAGTTGCCCGCCGACCACGTCCGCCGATAGCGTGTTCATGCGTTTCCTCCTGTTCGCCCAAACAGTAACCGACCGGCGAGCCGGACGCAAGCGCAAAATTCTGGTCGGGCGGACAGCGGTGGACGGCCGCACCCGTAGGGCCGGCTGTGCCGGCCTTTGGCCCCGCGGCCGGCACAGCCGGCCCTACAACCGGTCCGCCACCCGCCCCCCGTCGAGCCGGAGCCGGCGGGTGACGGACGCCGGGATTTCCTCGGCGTGGTGGCTGACGAACAAGAGCGTCTGGTCCGGCGACAGGTGCCGGTCGAGCCAGTCCCGGCAGCGGCCGGCGGCCGCCCGGTCGAGGCCCTGGAACGGCTCGTCCAGGATGACCAGCGGCGGCCGCTTGACCAGCGCCCGGGCCAGTAGCACCAGCCGCTGCTCGCCGGTCGAGAGGTGCCGGAACGGCCGGCCGGCGAGGTGGGCGATGTCGAACGCGGCGAACAGCTCGCGGACGGCGGCGTCCTGTTCGGGCGTGGTCGGTTGGTCGGCGACGCCGTCGAAGAAGCCGGTCGCGGCGGCCCGCTCGGCGGTCAGGGGCTCTTTGAAGTAGAGGTGGAACTCGGGCGACACCAGCCCGACCGGCCGCTTCACGTCCCAGACGCTCTCGCCGGTCCCCCGCCGCCGGCCGAACAGCCGCACGTCGTTGCTGTACGCCTGCGGGTGGTCTCCGCAGAGGAGGCTGAGCAGGGTCGTCTTGCCCGACCCGTTCGGCCCGAGCACGGCCCACCGCTCCCCGGCCCGGACGGTCCAGGAGATGTCGGCGAGGATCGAGCGGCCGCCGTGCGAGACGGTCACGTTGCGGAGGTCTACGACGGGGTCGGAAGAGACCCCACCCCCTAACCCCCTTCCCCCCGGCGAGCCGGGAGCG
>JAIEQN010001035.1 GCA_019747685.1 Gemmataceae bacterium | reverse complement strand
CGCCTAACGGTTCGGGACCGCGCCCGGGTTCCGCAAGTAGCCGTGCCGGGTGCGTGCGCGACCGGAGTATCACGCTCCGGTCGCTCACGCTCCCGGCTCGCCGGGCCGCTGGGTTCACCATGCTCACCGCACTCATCGCCAACTCGATCCGCCTGCGGGTCGTGGTCGTCGCCCTGTCGGTGGTGCTGCTGGTGGTCGGCTCGCGGTCGGTCCGCAAGGCCCCGTTGGACGTGTTCCCGGAGTTCGCCCCGCCCTTGATCGAGGTCCAGACCGAGGCCCCGGGGCTGTCCACCGAGGAGGTCGAGGGGCTGGTCACCGCCCAGGTGGAACTCGCCCTGACCGGGCTGCCGGGGGTGAAGGTCATTCGCTCCAAGTCGGTCCTCGGGCTGTCCCAGGTGGTGCTCGTCCTGGACGACGGGGCGGACCCGGCGAAGGTCCGGCCGCAGGTCCAGGAGCGGGTGGCGGCCGTCGCCCCCCGGCTGCCGGCCGTCGCCCGCCCGCCGGTCATCCTGCAAACCCTGTCCACCACCAGCCGGGTGATGAAGATCGGCGTCTGGTCGAAGACGCTGTCCCAACGCGACCTCACCGAGGTCGTCATGTGGACCGTCCGGCCGAAGCTGATGGCCGTCCCCGGGGTGGCGAACGTGGCCGTCTGGGGGCAGCGGGACAAGCAGTTCCAGGTCCTCGTGGACCCCGACCGGCTGCGGGCGAACAACGTCACGCTCGACCAGGTGACCCGGGCCGGGGCCGACGCCGTGGCCCTCGACGCCGGCGGGTTCGTGGACACCCCGAACCAGCGACTGGCCGTCCGCCACCTCCCGCCGGTCCGGGAGGCCGGGGACCTGGCCCGGACCGTCCTCGACTTCCGGGGCGGTGCCCCGGTCCGGCTCGGGGACGTGACCGAGGTGGCGGTCGGGTCCCCCCCGCCGATCGGGGACGCGATCATCAACGACGGCCCGGGCCTCCTGCTGATCGTCGAGAAGCAGCCGGAGGCCAACACGCTGGAACTGACCCGGGCGGTCGAGCGGGCCACCGACGCCCTCCGGCCGGGGCTGGCCGGGGTCGAGATCGACCCGACCATCTTCCGCCCGGCCACCTTCATCGAGCGGGCCATCGACAACCTGACCCACGCCCTCCTGGTCGGGTGCGGGCTGGTGGTGGTGATCCTGGCCGCCTTCCTGTTCGACTGGCGGACGGCCGTCATCAGCCTGACGGCCATCCCGCTGTCGCTCGTCGCCGCCCTGCTGGCGTTCGCGTACTCCGGGGCGACGGTCAACACGATGGTCCTGGCCGGGCTGGTGATCGCCCTCGGGGAGGTCGTGGACGACGCCATCATCGATGTCGAGAACATCTCGCGGAGATTGCGGCTCGCCACGATCCGCATTCCGAATTGCCCTCGACGCGAGCCTCGAAGTCCGGTCGGCGGTGGTGTACGCCAGCCTGATCGTGGTCGCCGTGTTCCTGCCGGTGTTCTTCCTGGACGGGCTGGCCGGGTCGTTCTTCCGGCCGCTCGCCCTGGCCTACGTCGTCGCCATCCTGGCGTCGCTGGTCGTCGCCCTGACCGTCACCCCGGCCCTGTCGTACATGCTGCTGACCGGCCGCACCCGCCACCGCGAGGAGGCCCCGCTCGCCCGGCTGCTGAAGCGGCTGTACCGGCCGCTCCTGCCGCCGCTCGTCGCCCGCCCGTACCTCTGCCTGGCCGCCCTGGCGGTCGCGTTCGGGCTGTCCGGGGTCGCCGCCTCCCGGCTCGGGCAGGAGTTCCTACCCGAGTTCCAGGAGACCGACTTCCTGATGCACTTCGTCGAGAAGCCGGGGACCTCGATCGAGGCGATGGACCGGGTCACGATCCAGGCCAGCAAGGACCTGCGGGCGGTCCCCGGGGTGCGGAACTTCGGCTCCCACGTCGGCCGGGCGGAGGTGGCCGACGAACCGGTCGGGCCGAACTTCACCGAGTTGTGGATCAGCATCGACCCGGACGCCGACTACCAGACGACGGTCAAGGAGATCGAGAACGTGGTGTACGCCTACCCGGGGCTGTACCGGGACGTGCTGACCTACCTGCGGGAGCGGATCAAGGAGGTGCTGACCGGGGCCGGGGCCACGATCGTCGTCCGGCTGTACGGCCCCGAGCAGGAGGTGCTGCGGGCGAAGGCCAAGGAGGTCGAGGCGGCGATGGCGGCCGTGCCCGGGGTGACGAACCTGAAGGTCGAGGCTCAGGTCCTGATCCCGCAGATCGAGGTCCGTCTACGGCCCGAGGCCGCCGAGTGGTACGGGCTGACGGCCGGCCACGTCCGGCGGGCGACGACCACGCTGGTCAAGGGGCTGAAGGTCGGGGAGGTGTTCGAGGGGCAAAAGAGGTTCGACGTGGTGGTGTGGGGCGTCCCGTCCGCCCGGGCCGACGTGGCGGCCGTGCGGGCGTTGCCGATCGACACCCCGGCCGGGGTCCAGGTCCGGCTCGGGGACGTGGCCGAGGTGGCGGTGGTGCCGGCGGCCAACGAGGTCCGGCGGGAGAACGCCAGCCGCCGGCTGGACGTGACGTGCAACGTCAAGGACCGCGACCTCGGGTCGGTCGCCCGGGAGGTCGAGGCGGCGGTGCGGGCGGTCCCGTTCCCGCGGGAGTACCACCCGGAGTTCCTCGGCGAGTACCAGGCCCGGCAGGAGTCGGCCCGCCGGCTGTACGCCCTGGCCGGGCTGTCGGTGGTCGGGATCGTGCTGCTCCTGTTCGTGGGCTTCGGGGCGTGGCGGCCGACGCTCCTGGTCGCCCTGACCATCCCGTTCGCCCTGGTCGGCGGGGTGGCCGCGGTGCTCCTGACCGGCGGCGTGCTGTCGCTCGGCGGGGTGGTCGGGTTCGTGACGGTGCTGGGGATCGCGGCCCGGAACGGGATCATGCTGGTCAGCCACTTCCGCCACCTGGAGGCGGAAGAAGGGGTGCCGTTCGGCCCCGGGCTGGTCGTCCGCGGGGCCGAGGAGCGGCTGGCCCCGATCCTGATGACGGCCCTGGCGACCGGGCTGGCCCTGCTCCCGCTGGCCGTCACCGGGAACAAGCCGGGGCAGGAGATCGAGTACCCGCTGGCGGTGGTGATCCTCGGCGGTCTGGTCACCTCGACGCTGCTCAACCTGTTCCTGCTGCCGCCGCTGTACGCGAAGTTCGGCCGCCCGGTCGGCCCGAAGGCCGAGGCCTGACGGCCACCCCCGGGCGAGTCGCGTGACCGCGCAGCCGAAGGGTGATCGCGAACGATTCGCCGGGGCGAAGTGCGGCACAGATACAGCTACCCCTCTGCGGCCGCGGGCGGGTTCACGTTGACCAGCGCGAGCACGTCCGGCAGCTTGGACTTCCGGACCTTCGCCAGCGGCCGGCAGGCGGCCATCAGGTTCCGGTGGGCCGAGTCCACCCGCTTCCGGGCGGCCGGCATGTCGTCGGTACTCGCGTCCGGGGGGTCGGTTCGGCCGTCGTCCGGGGTCCACAGTCTCTTCCGGCGACCCCCGGCGGTCCCGGCCTCGTGGTGCCGATCCCGCCGCTCGCCCGTCCGGCAGTCGCAGCCCCTCACCCGCCCGGCGGCCGGTGGAACGGGTTGTGGAAGGTCGCGTCGTAGCACACCACCCCGCCCCCGGCCAAGGTGTACCGCACCGGCACCGGGTCGTCCTCCCGCCCCGCGTCCATCTCCGCGACCGTCACCTCGCCGAGGACGTGGCAGAGGGACAGGGCCATCCGGGCCGGGTCCGCGCCGGACCGGACGGCGGCGTTCCACACGTCCTCCGGGGTGGCGGCCCGGCCGAGCGACTCGATCCGCGACACCTGCCCCCGCCGTCCCCAACCGCCCGCCTCTGCCGCCATGCCGACCTCCGGAGCCCGGTGCGTGAGGGCGACGACCCGTGACGGGCGACCGGACGCCCCGGCGGCCCCCTCCCGCCATTTTATCCGTCCGGACGACAATTGTCCGAACAGGTATTTCCCCCGACGCGGCCCCGCCACACCCCGATTCGGACCGCCAACCCGCCGGTCGCTTCCGCCCCACCCAACCGTCAACAGTCACGGCCGGACACGGCCTCCTCACGTGCGTCGGAACGGCCAGCTTACCCGCGCCGGCCGGGCGTTGGCGGCCGGGTCGGCGGCCAGGAAGGTATCGGCCGCGGGCAAGACGCTCGCATCCCCCTTCGCCCCTCGGCGGCCGTGCCCGTGTCGAGCTTCCCGGCCGCGGCCGACAACTCCCCCGGATGCCAGGTCGAGCAGGGCCAGCGCCCGCCGGGTCTCCCGGGCGTCGGTGCTGGACCGGGCCTTCTCGGCCAGCGTTTCCCGGTCCCGACTTCCGGCCGCCGTCGCCAAGCGGTGGGACGTGCCGCTCGACAAGAAGGTCGGGGCCGGCGGCAAGCGGGAGTACCCGCCGGAGCAGATCGGGTGGTACCTGGACCGCGGCCGGAAGGACTCCGGCGTCCTCACCAACGGCCGGCTCTGGCGGCTCGTCCCGCGGGCCCTCGGCGGCCCACCAGCGGCGGTTCCAGAGTACACACCCGGCGGATCGCGTCATTGACCGGTCGGGTAAGCGGTCCCTCGCCCTCCTCGGGGGGTCGGTCATGGTGCGTCAACAGCAGGGGTCACCACCTGGCGGCGGTGACCCCCGGGGCGGGCGATGAGCGGAAGCCGTGCCCCGGTCATCCGGCCGCTATAACTTCAGGTCGTGGCTCTGGGCGAGCAGCTCGAGGTCCGCCAGCAGGGCCGCGGCCGTCGGGAAGCGATCCTCCCGGTAGCGGGCGAGCAGCCGCATCACGGTCCCGTCGAACTCCGGGGGCACCTTGTTGTAAACGGAACTCGGCCGGGGCGGCCGCCCCTTGCGGACCTCCTTCGGGGTATCCCCCGCGGCCGGGGGCCGGCCGGTGATGAGGGCGTACACCACCGCCCCCACCGCGTACAGGTCGGCGAGGTCGTCCGCGGACGCCCCGGGCTCGGCCTGCTCGGGGGCCAGGTACGGCAGGTCGGCGAGCAGCTTCTTCCCCCGCACGGACTGTTGCAACCGGCTCCCCTCCAGCGCCTGAGCCAGGCGCAGGTCGGCCAGCTTGGTGGTCCGGTCGGCCCCCCGGAGCAGGACGTTCCCCGGCGTGATGTTCCCGTGGACCACACCCTGCCGGTGCAGCCAGTCGAGCAGGCGGGCCAGGTGAACGGCGACGCGGGCGGCCCGGGTCCAACTCGGCTTCTCGCCGTCCGCGATGGCGGCGATCAGCCCGGCCGCCGACTCCCCCTCCACGAGTTCCCGCGAGATCCAGAAGTGCGGGCCGCTCTTGCCGGCCCCGAGCGGGGCCACGAGGTTGGGGTGGCGGAGCTGCTGGGCGGCCTTGAACTCGCGGACCATTCGCTCCAGTTCGGCGGCCGAGGCGGGGAAGCCCGCGGGAAAGACCTTCAGCGCGACCGCCTGGCCGGTTTTCTGATCCGCCGCCCGGTAGA
Organism: Gemmataceae bacterium; assembly: GCA_019747685.1. Classification (GTDB taxonomy): domain Bacteria; phylum Planctomycetota; class Planctomycetia; order Gemmatales; family Gemmataceae; genus Urbifossiella. The sequence goes on along the minus strand of JAIEQN010001035.1, from coordinate 714 downwards.
CCGCGCCGGAAGGCCCGCGGCCGAGCATCTCCCCGACCTCGTAATGCCCGAGCGTCTGCCCCGTCAGCCCGTCGAGCGGGTCGTCCTCGACCAGTGCGAAGTCGGTGGCCCCCGGCTCCTGCGGCTCGGCCCGCGTCACCTCACCGTCATCTGTTTTCGACGGCTTCCCCCCGGACTCCGGCCCGCGGAAGACACCGCTCTTCCCGCCCGCCGGCACCTCCGCGGACGGCCCGTGCGGCATCCGAACCCGCGGCCGCTCCTCCCCCAGCCAGGGGTCCGCCGCCGTCGCCTCGTCGCCGAACGGCCCGACTTCCAGCTTGAGGTGCGAGTTGCCGATGCGGAGGACGTTCCCGGGCCTCAGTCGGGTCGGGCCGGCGATCCGCTGGGAGTCGATCAAGGTCCCGTTCTGTCCCTCGACGTGCGTGACGAGAATGGAGTGTGGGTCGACCTCGAGCGAGCAGTGGACGCGCGTCACGTACAAGTCGTTCAGGCCGATGGTCGCATGGCCTCGCTTGCCGAGCGTGACCGTGCCGACATCGGGCAGGCGGAACGACCGCCCCTGGTCGCCCCCGTCGACCACCTTGAAGCGTCTGGGGGCGGGAGGTGCGGGCGGGGGCGGCGGGGCCAGGGCAGCGGCGGCCTCCGGGCCCGCCTGGTCGAGGTCCAGACAGAGCAGACCGGCATCGGCCGCGGGCGGGGGCGGCGGGGCCGGGG
>JAIEQN010000579.1 GCA_019747685.1 Gemmataceae bacterium | reverse complement strand
ATCAACACCATCGGGGAGGGGGCGAACGAGGTCCTCAAGGCGTTCATCGCGGTGGTCGGGTGCAAGGGGCCGGGGCTGGTCCTCAAGGGCTTGCTCGACGACCTCCAGGGGTTCCGGTGGGGGCTGCGGACGATCGGCCGGGCGCTCGGGGTGGGGGTGAAGATGTACACCCCGTGGCTGACCGGGGGGGCGCCGGAGGTGCCGGTGCGGTCGCCGGAGCTGACGGGGCCGGGGGCCGAGTTGGGCCGGCTGGTGCGGGAGTTCGGCTTGAAGCTGCCGCACGTGTTCAAGCGGGCCGGGGACGAGGCGACGTTCGCCCAGGCCGAGCTGGTCCACGAGCGGATCGCCGACGTGGCCATCGACCTGTACGTCTCGGCGTGCGTGCTGAGCCGGCTCGACTCGCTGGCGGGCAAGGCCGGGTCGAACGGCCGGCCGGCCGACCCCACCGCCGACCCGGCCGCCGGGCGGCACTTCCTGGACCTGGCCTTCCGCCGCATCCGGGCGAACTTCGCCGCTCTGGACGATAACGACGACCCGGGCTTGCTGGCCGCTGCCAAGAACACGCTGGCGAAGTTCTGACGTGCCGGCGACCGGGCTTACGGGATTCGCTGGACCGGGCCGCCGTTGCTGGCATCATCCAGGTCTAGGAAGTCCCCACTGGCGGCCCGAAGGAGGTCTTCAAATACTGCGAGGCAGACCCCACCGTGGTGCCTGGCGGAAGGGTAGCGGATCCCCGAGAAGAGGCCCGAGTAGAACACCTCTCGGCCGAGTAGCTGGGTCGGCGGTAGCCTCCGGATGGGGAACCCCCGCCACGGCCCGGTCAACTCGGTCGAATCCGTCCCCAACGTCCGACGGACCTCCCGCCGGGTCAGGTCCAGAACCCGGCCCGGGTCAAAGGCCGCGTGGGGTGTCACGGTCGCAATCGCCGGTAGCCGGACCCCGTGTTCGTCGTCCATGTCCCGCCTGAGGGTGAGGGCCTCGTGCTGGAACTCGACGTACGCCGTCAACGGGTCTTCGGCGAGGTAGATGGTGTCGAAGCCGCCCTTCGGTGTAAAGCGGCCACCGCGGAGGCGGGCCCCGACACCGGACAGCGGCGTTCGAGAGACCAGGAAGGCCGGGCGGATGGTCCGGTAGAGGGTCCGGCGGTATTCGGCGGCGGGGACACGGGCGAGCGCGACACGAAGGGCGGCGGGCCGGAGCATCAGCCGAAGTCCCCTTCGAGGGTGGCTTGTAGGAATTCCTTGACGATGTCGGCCCGACCGGCGGCCACCAGGCGCTCCGGGGTCTTTCCGCCGAGTTCGGGGTTCGGGCGCGTCATCCAGAAGTCGGCCCCGCGCTTGGTCCCGAACACCCGGAATGCGAGGGCCCAAACTTCATGGCCGGGGTCCCCGGCGGGGTCCGGAGCCTGAGCCCGGGGGCCGGACATCGACATCGACATGTGGCACCTCCCGGGCGGGCGGTTTCCCACTGATATTATACACCCGACTCGGCGGTGCCACCATCGGATTGCCCGTGCCGTCTCCACGCGGTAACTTCAACTCATCCCGCCCGCGCACCGGGGCCGACGCCCCGGCCCGTCGTCGTTCGTCCCGGAGTCCCGCCGATGTCCCGCCTCGTCCGGCTCGCCGCCGTGCCGCTGTTCGCATCCGCCGCCCTGGTCGCGGCCGCCGTCCCGCCCGAGGAGCAGCAGGGCAAGGGCCCCGCCAAGGGGTCGGCCGAGGAGGCGCTGGCCCAGGTGCAGGTCGAGAAGGGGCTGACGGTCGAGGTGTGGGCGGCCGAGCCGCTGATGGCCAACCCGGTCGCCTTCGGCTTCGACGAGAAGGGCCGGGCCTACGTCGCCGAGACCACGCGCTTTAGCAACGGCGTCCCGGACACCCGCGGCCACATGAAGTGGCTCGACGAGGACCTCGCCAACCGGTCCACCGCCGACCGGCTGGCCATGTACCAGAAGCACAGGTACGAGGGGTTCGAGAAGTACGACGACCAGGTCCGGCTGCTCTGGGACAGCTCCGGGAAGGGCCGGGCCGACAAGGCGACCGTCTTCTCGAAGGGGTACAACCGGCCCGAGGACGGGCTGATCGCCGGCGTCCTGGCCCGCAAGGGCCGGCTCTACGTCGGCTGCATCCCCGACCTGTACGTCGTCAAGGACACCAACGACGACGGGGCCGCCGACGAGAAGCAGTCGCTGTTCACCGGGTTCGGGCCGACCGCCCAGTTCCTCGGCCACGACCTGCACGGGCTGCGGATGGGGCCGGACGGGAAGCTCTACTTCTCGGTCGGCGACCGCGGGTTCGTGGTCAGAACGAAGGAGGGCCACACCCTCTCGTACCCGAACACCGGGGCGGTGCTGCGGTGTGAACCCCACGGCCGCAACCTCGAGGTGGTGCATTACGGCCTGCGTAACCCGCAGGAACTGGCGTTCGACGACTTCGGCAACCTGTTCACCTACGACAACAACTCGGACAGCGGCGACAAGGCCCGCTGGGTGCAGATCGTCGAGGGGGGCGACAGCGGCTGGCGGGGCGGCTACCAGTACGGCACCCTGTACCACCCGCCGGGGGTGAAGGAGGGGAACCGCGGGCCGTGGAACGGGGAGGGCATCTGGCACCTGCCGGGCCAGGACGGCGACGGCCCGCCGGCCCACGTCGTCCCGCCCTTGGCCCACTTCGGCAACGGCCCGGCCGGGATCACCCACTACCCGGGTGTCGGCCTGAACGACAAGTACAAGGACCACTTCTTCGCGGCGGACTTCACCGCCAGCCCGAGCAACAGCCTGATCTGGGCCGTGGCCGTGAAGCCGAAGGGGGCGTCGTTCGAGGTCACGAAGAGTGAGCCGTTCATCAAGGGCATGGTGCCGACCGACTGCGACTTCGGCCCGGACGGGGCGTTCTACTGGTCGGACTGGGTCGGCGGGTGGCAGCCGCCGGGCAAGGGCCGCCTCTTCCGCGTTACCGACCCGGAGGCGATGAAGAACCCGGCCGTGGCCGAGGCCAAGAAGTTGCTCGCCGAGGGGTTCGAGAAGAAGACGACCGACGAGTTGGCGAAGTTGCTGGAACACCCGCACCAGCAGGTCCGGCAGGAGGCCCAGTTCGAGTTGGCCGGGCGGGTCCGTGATCCGGACCGGATCGGCGAGGTCGTCCGGGTGTTCGGCGCGGTGGCTCGGGACGGGAAGAACCGCCTCGCCCGGCTCCACGCGATCTGGGGGCTGGGGATGTTGGACGCCGTCTCCCGGGGGGCCAGCCGGGACAAGGTGGTCTGGGTGGTCGAGGCCCGGCAGACCGACAATTACCTCGTCCCGCTCGCCGCAGACCCCGACGCCGAAGTCCGGTTGAACGCCGTCCGGGTGCTGGGGCGGGATGAGTCCACGTCGGCCGGGTTCCCGGACGACCCCCGCGAGCGGGTCGGCGCGGTCGTGCGGAAGCTCCTGTCCGACCCCGACGGCCGAGTCCGGGCCGCGGCCGCCGTCGCTTACGGGCGGTTCGGCCGGCACGTCACCTCCGTGACCCCCGGCTCGGAACTCGACAAGTACGGCCCGCTGTTCGCCGCCCTGAAGGTGAACGCCGACGCCGACCCGTACCTTCGGCACGCGGCGGTGATGGGGTTGGTCGAGGCGTCCAAGGCGAACGACCGCCGGCTCTGGGACGCCTGGACGCCGGCCAAGAAGAACCACGACACCCCGGCCGTCCGACTCGGGGTGGTGCTGGCCCTGCGGCGGCTCAAGGGCGACAAGGTCGCCGAGTTCCTCTCCGACGACGACCCCAAGATCGTCGCCGAGGCGGCCCGGGCGATCTACGACGAGCGGCTGGCGAACGCCTACCCGCGGCTCGCCGACTTCGCCGACAAGCCCGCCCAGCCAGACCCGGTCGCGTACCGGGCGCTGGCCGCCAACTACGTCCTCGGCACCCCCGAGGCGGCCGCCCGGGTGGCCCGGTACGCGGCGACCTCCGCCGCTCCCGAACACCTCCGGGTGTTCGCCCTGCAACTGCTCGCCGACTGGGCCAGCCCGCCCCGCCGCGACCCGATCACCGGCCTCACCCACGACCTGCCGAAGCGGCCGGCGAGCCTGGCCGCCGACGCCCTGCGGCCGGTGGTGGCGGGGGTCTTTGCCGGCCCGCCGGCCGTCCGGGCCGAGGCCGCCAAGGTGTCGGCCAAGCTCGGCATCCGGGAGGTCGGGCCGCTCCTGACGGCACTCGTCAAGGACGCCAACGCCTCGGCGACCAGCCGGGCCGACGCCCTCGCGGCGCTGGCCGCGGTGAGGGACCCGAAGCTGGCCGAGGTGGTGGCCTACGCGAAGGGGTCCGACGTGCCGAAGCTCCGGGCGGCGGCCCTGACCGTCCGCGCCGAGGCCGACCCGGCCGCGGTGCTGAAGGACCTACCGGCCCTGCTGGGCGACGACCAGGCGTCCGTCGCTGAGAAGCAGGCGGCGTTCGCCGTCCTGGCCGGGTACGGGCGGTCGGAGGCGGCCGACAAGATTCTGGCCGACGTGTACGCCGGCTTCCCCCGCGGGAAGGTCCCGCCCGAGGTGGTTCTGGACCTGGTCGAGGCGGTCGAGGCGCGGGCCGCCCGGCCGGGGGCGACCGACCCGGTCAAGGACGCACTGGCGGCCCACCGGAAGCGGCTGGAGGGTCGAGCGGACCTGCTCGGCCCGTGGGTCGAGCAGGGGCTGGAGGCCGGGGGGGACGCCGACCGCGGCCGGCAGGTGTTCCTGAACAATTCCGCGGTCTACTGCCAGCGGTGCCACCGGCTCGACGGCCAGGGCGGGGACGTGGGGCCGGCGGTGAACGGGATCGCCGCCCAGCCCGGCAAGGACCGCCGGTATCTGCTCGAATCGATCGTCTTCCCGTCGTCCAAGATCGCCCAGGGGTACGAGACGGCGGTCCTCAGCCTGGCCGACGGCCGGACCGTGTCCGGGGTGGTCAAGGAGGAGACGAAGGACCGGATCAAGCTGATGACGCCGGAGAACAAGGAGCTGGTGATCCCGGCCGACGAGGTCGAGGGCCGGCGGACCGGCCCGTCGGCCATGCCGGACGACCTGCACACGAAGCTGTCCCGCCGGGAACTCCGCGACGTGGTCGAGTTCCTGGTGGCCCTCAAGGACCCCGCCCCGAAGGGAGGAAGGCGATGAACGTGCTGGTGACCGACCCGGAGCTGGCCTGCCGGATCATCCAGGCCCGGGCGAAGACCGACGGGGACCGGTGGACCGAGGTCTGGAACGGAGTAACCGTCGTGCCCGCCCTGCCGAACAACGACCACCAACGGCTGGTCATGGACCTGTGCTACGCCGGCCGCGGGGTGACCGACCCCGCGGCCGGCGACCAGGTGTTGCCCGGGGCGAACGTGAGCAACTACGCGAAGGGCTGGCGGAAGCGGAACTACCGGTGTCCGGACGTGGTGGTGTACCTGGCCGGGAACCCGGCGGTCGACCACGGCGCCCACTGGCAGGGCGGGCCGGACCTGGCCGTCGAGATCCAAAGCCCCGGGGAGAAGCCGCGGCGGAAGCTCCGGTTCTACGCCGAGGTCGGCACCCGCGAGCTGTTGGTCATCGACCGGGACCCGTGGGCCCTGGAGCTGTACCAACTCGTCGGCGGCAAACTCGTCTCGGTCGGGCGGTCGGACCTCGCCAACCCGGCGGTGTTGGCCAGTACCGTCCTGCCGCTGACATTCCGGCTGCGGGACGCCCGGCCCCGGCCCGTCATCGACATCGCCCACCCCGCCACCGGCCAGGCCTGGACCGCGTGACCCGGCCGGGCCGGGTGCCGCTCACCCGGCCTCGATCACCTCCCCGCCGGCCACCACGAACACCCGCACCCCGGCCGCCTTCCGCACCGGCGCGGTGCCGGTGAACCCGCCGAACGCCGGCAGCACGCCGACCTCCGGGCCGAGCCAGAAGCACGGCAGCCGCAGCCGCTGCCGGCCCCGGCCGACCAGCGTGTAACTCGGGTGGACGTGCCCGGCCAGGGTGTACAGGCCCGGGGTCGGGTCGGGGAAGTGGCGGAACGCGAACGGCGGCTCGGCCACCGGCTCCCCCTCCACCCGGAACCCCCACCCCGGCGGCGGGTCGCCGGCGTGCCGGTCGTGGTTGCCGCGGACGACCAGGACTTCCAGGGCCGGGTGGCCGGCCCGCCAGCCGGCGACCGCCTCGAACAGC
>JAIEQN010000889.1 GCA_019747685.1 Gemmataceae bacterium | reverse complement strand
GTCGCGGGCGGCCCCGGGGCCGGGCGTCACCCGCGAGCGGAACGCCCGCCGGGCGGCGGCCGGGTGGGTGTTCCGGCGGGCGGTCCGGGGCCTGGTCGGGGTCGGGGTGCGGGACACCCAGTGCGGGTTCAAGATGTTCGAGGCGGCCGCCGGGCGGGCGCTGTTCGCGGCCGGGTCCGAGGCCGGCTACCTGTTCGACGTGGAGCTGCTGGCCCTGGCCGAGCGGTCCGGGCTGGCGGTGGCCGAGGTGGCGGTGAACTGGGCCGAGCGGCCGGGGTCGAAGGTGCGGTTTTTCCGGGACAGCCTGCGGATGTTCGCCGGGCTATGGGGCCTCCGCCGGCGGCTGCGGGGGATGCCGGCGGTAGTGGTCGAACCCCCGGCCCGGAAGGCGGCCTGATCGGCGGTCGGTTCCGGCCGGGCAAGAATTCCCCGGCCCGGACGTATTTTTTCACGCATTTCTTTGGAACCCCGCACCGGCGTTCGTTAGTATCCTCCTCGCGGCAGGTGTGATCCCGGGCGCGCCCCACGAGGCCAACATCGGCCCGCCGCCCGGTTCGTCCCATGCCCGGGGATGGACCGCGTGACTCGCATGCGCACCGTGTTCTGCTCGCTGGCGGCGGTGGTCGCCGCCCTGCTCGCCCCGGCCGCCGCGTCGGCCAGCCTCATCTTCACGTTCCGGATCGACAACGCGATCGGCACCGTGCCCGGCTCGGTCTACGGCCGGATCGTCGGGCTGGACGACAACAGCACCGGCCCGGCGGCGCACGTGTACATCGACAGCTTCCCGGCCGGCCTGGACAACATCGCCGGCCCCCCCCCGATCGACGCCACCCTGTGGGACCAGCAGTACCAGAACTCGTTCACCGTCTCCGGCGGGGTGGTCACCGGCGGCGGGTTCTGGGCCCAGCAGACCGTCGGCGGCTTTGCGCAGGGGTTCCAGCTCTACATCAACGGCGACGGCGGCCCGTTCAACTTCGTGAACCTCGACGGCGACGACACCCGCTACGTCTGGGGCGATAACGGGCTGGCCGCGGCCAACATCACCCCGGCGGGTCCGGCGGCGGTGCCGGAGCCGGCGAGCTTGGCCCTGGCCGGGACCGGGCTGGTCGGGCTGGTCGGTCTGGCCCGCCGCCGGGCCCGCCGGACGGCCTGACCGTCCGGCACACAGGCCGGGAGGCCTGTGCCACCATTCATCCTGGTGGCGCAGGCCTCCCGGCCTGTGCTGTTCTTGCCCTGGTGGCGCAGGCCTCCCGGCCTGTGCTGTTCTTGCCCTGGTGGCGCAGGCCTCCCGGCCTGTGCGGATCACCCGGCCGACGCTTTGTACATCCCGCCGACCATCGCGGCCGACCCGAGCAGCCCGTAGGCCCCGAGGAAGTAGGACGCGACCGGCGGGATCAGGGCCAGCACCACCGCCGTCGGCGCCCCCCAGCCGATGTCGATCGCCAGCCGGAAGGCCATCACCCCGAGGACCAGGGCGACGGACAGGAGGATCAGGACGGCCAGGTCCATCGGGGCGGCCCCGGGCGGGCGGCCGGGCCGGGTGCCGCGGCCTCGCCCGCCGGTGATTCGCCGGCCGGCGGCCGCCATTTCCCCGCCCCGGGTCAGTCCGGCGGGTCCTCGAAGCCCTCGCCGATCGGCTCGTCGAACGTCCCGATCCGGACCATCCGGTCCGGGCTGTGGCTCCGGACCCGGTCCTCCCCGAAGTACACCGGCTTCTCCGTCTGGAGGATGTGGTAGACGGCGTCGAAGTCCCGGAGCGGGAGGTAGTAGGCGTACCCGCCGACGGCCTCCTTGGGGTTCGGCGACGGCACCGCCCCCTCGACGAACCGGAGCTCGACGGACCCGCCGGGGGTGCCGCCCTCGGGGTACTTGACCCGGAGGAACAACTGGCGGGCGACGGTGTGCCGGGTCAGGACCCGGACGGCGTAGGATTCGACGAGCAGGTAGGAGGCCATGAGCCGGTCTCCGCTAACGGGGCGGCGGGCGTCCGGCCGGTCAGCCTACCCGACCGGGTGGGCGACGCCAGGCGGGAATCGGGCCGGCCGGCAGGTCCGCCGGGTTACTCGTCGTCCTCGTCGTCCCGCCGGCGGCGCTTCTTCTTGGGCGCCGGGCGGGTGCAGATGAGGGTGCCCGGCCGGTCCCAGATGACCGCCACGTACAGCCGCCGGCCGGTCAGCTTCCGCCCGGGCAGGTGGTCCCGGTAGACGCTCAGGTGGGCCAGGTAGACCGACCGGCCGCCGGTGAACGCCTTCGGCAGCCGGTCCCGCCGGCCGAACTGGTACGCCTCGGACGCCATCAGCCCGGCCACCTTGGCCTCGGCCTCGTCGTCGGTGTCGCCCGGGTCGACCCCCTTCAGCTCCATGATCCGGTCGGCCAGGTCGGTCATGAACCCCTCGTCCTCGGCCGTGTCCGGGTCCGGGGAGATCAGGCACACGGCCGGGTAGTCGCCGGCCCCGTCCTCGAACAGCGCGGTGTTCGCCTGGACCAGCCACCCGGTGACGGGCTCGCCCTCGTCCAGGGTCCGCTGCTTGTTCCGGCCCGCCAGGACGTTCATGACGGCGAGCAGGCCGGCCACCCCGGCGACCGCCAGCCCGCCCAGTATCCACGCGGTCATCGGGGAAACTCCGACTGGAACCGCACAGGCCGGGAGGCCTGTGCCACCAGACATCTTGGTGGCACAGGCCGGGAGGCCTGTGCGCACCACTACCCGATCGCGGCCACGACGGCGTCGCCCATCTGCGTCGTGGTGCCGGTCCCGCCGAGGTCGGGCGTCCGGACCGTGCCCTCGGCCAGCACCTTCGCCACCGCGTCCCGGACGCCCTTCGCGCCGGCGGCCAGCCCGAGGTGGTCGAGCATCAGGGCGGCGCTCAGGACGGCCGCCAGGGGGTTGGCGATGCCCTTCCCGGCGATGTCCGGGGCCGACCCGTGGACCGGCTCGAACATGCTCGGGTACTTCTTGGTGGGGTTGATGTTCGCACTGGAGGCCAGCCCGATGCTCCCGGTCACGGCCGCGCTCAGGTCGGTGAGGATGTCGCCGAACAGGTTGCTGGCCACGACGACGTCGAACACCTCCGGCTTGCGGACGAAGTCCATCGCCGCGGCGTCCACCAGGAGCGAGCTGCTGGTCACGTCCGGGTAGTCCTTGCGGACGGCGGCGAACGTCTCGTCCCACAGGCCCAGCCCGTAGACCTGCGCGTTCGACTTGGTGATGCTGGTGAGCGTCTTGCGGGGCCGGGTCCGGGCCGCGTCGAACGCCGCCCGCAAGATGCGCTCGCACCCCCGGCGGGTGAACACCCCGGTCTGGACGGCGACCTCGTGCTCGGTCCCGGGGTAGAGGTGGCCGCCGACCGGGGCGTACTCGCCCTCGGTGTTCTCCCGGTAGACGAGCATGTCGATCTGGCCGGGCTGCTTGTTGGCCAGCGGGCAGGGGACGCCGGCGAACAGGTAGGCCGGGCGGAGGTTGACGTACTGGTCGAACCGCCGCCGCATCGGCAGGAGCAGCTCGTGGACCGTCACCTTGTCGGGGACCGACGGGTCGCCGACCGCCCCGAACAGGACGGCGTCGTGCCCGGCCAGGGTGTCCCAGCCGTCGGCCGGGAGCATCCGGCCGGTCTGCTTGTAGTACGCGGTCGACCAGGGGAGCTTGGTCCAGCGGAGTTCGGTCCGGTCGAGCCGGCGGGCCGCCGCGTCGGCCGCCCGGATCGCCTGGTCGATCACCTCCGGCCCGATCCCGTCGCCCCCGATGACCGCCACGTTCGGCACGACCGCCATTGAACCCATCCCCCGGAGACGGTATGCCGCCGGCAAACTCCCCCCGTCGTGTACCGGCCGACCCCGGGCCGGGCGGCGGGCGGGCGGAACCGGCCGGCCGGGGTTGCCCCTGGACGGCCGGCGGGGGAGAGTACAAGCGGCGAAGTATCGGCGGCACGGCCGGCGTGCCGGATCGGTCAACCCGGCTGGTGTAGCCGCCCCCGGAGGCGGGTCAAGATGACGGCCGCCGCCCGACAACCCGGACCCGCCCCCGCCGGGCGAGCCCCGAGCGTGAGCGAGGGGAGACCTGATCTCCCCTCGCTCACGCTCGGGGCTCGCCCGGGCACGGTTATCCTTCTCACCGCCCTCCTCCTGTCCGGGTGCAAGTCGAAGGACGGGGGCGGGGCGTCGGCCGGCGGGTCGCCGCGGGCGTCGGACCCGCTGGTCGTCGGCCCGGGCCGCATCCCCAAGCAGAACATCCCGATCCCGAACCGGGGGACCGGGACGGCCGGGGCCGGCACGTCGGCCGACCCGCTGCTCGGCTCGCCGACCGGCCGGCCGGGGAACCGGACCGGGTACGCCGACGACCCGAACCGGTGGAAGGGCGGGCCGTACGTCCCCGGCCCGGGCGGCACCCCGGCGGCCCTGGCGTCCCGCCCGGCCGACGACGGCGAGGGGCTGCGGATCGACGTGGTCCCGGCCGGCGGGGCGGCCGCCCGCGACCCGGCCCCGGACGCCACCGACGGCCCGTTCGCCGAGCTGGCCGGGTTCGGGGTCAAGCGGGGCGACGTGACCGTGAGCCGGGACGGCGGGCAGGTGGTGGTGACGGTGAAGGTGCCGATCCGGGGCGGGGACGGGCGGTCCCGCGGGTACACCGGGGCCGGCCCGACCGAGGCGGCCGCCATCCGGCAAGTCGTCGAGCAGATCAAGGCCGACGGGCGGTGACACCGGCCCGGCGGGAGTTCAGCCCACACGAAAACTGTTCGGGCCGGACCAATTTTCTCGAATTTTTTCGTTGACACGTCCCCGCCGCCCCGGTGGAATAACCCTCGCTCACCGGTTGAACGGACGATCGGCCGACCCCGCCGGACCGCGGCGGGGCCGCCCCGGCCGTCCGCGTGACGCCCACACGCCGCCCGCCCGACCCCGTTCGGTCCCGTACGGCCCTCTCCGACGCTGGGCGCCACTCCGACCCCGAGCCGCGGCACGGGATAGTCTCGGCCGCGACCTCTGGTTCACTCGTCGTGGGGTGTGCGATGGTGGGACAGGCGATCGTCGGGGCCGCGGGCCGGGCCGTCCGGCTGGCGGCTGTTCTGGGGGTGGTCTGGGTGCCGGCCGACGCCGGGCCGGCCCCGGCGGGGCCGATCAGCGGGACCCTGTACTTCGCCACCTTCGCCGGGGGCGCGAACGTCAACAAGGTCCCGTACTCCTACAACGGGACGGACACGTTCACGCTCGGCGGCATCACCAACATCGCCTCGACGTTCGGGGCCGACGGGGCATCTTCACCACCGACGGGTTCCTGGCGGTCGGCGGGCAGGGGGACCGGGTCCACCGGGTGAACCGGGACACCGGGGCCACCACGACGTACACCGCCGGCGGGACCAGCGCGTTCCACATGATGATGAGCCCGGGCGGGGTCATCTTCTCGGCCGGCATCCCCGGGGAGCTGGCCTCCTACCCCGGCACCCTGACGGCCAACGGCACCCCCCACGCCGTCACCGGCGACGACACCGCGATCGACACGATTTCCTGGGACGCCGACGGCAACGCCTATTACACGGCCAGCGGGGCTGGGGGCTTCGGCGCGTTCGGCCGGATCGACATGACCACCTTCACCACCACCCGGTTGCTCAGCGGGGTCGAGGCCGCCCACGGGATGACGTTCGACCCGTACACCGGCACCCTGATCCTGTTCGGGGACAGCCACGTCAGCCAGATCGACCCGGCCGACCCGACGGTCATCCTGTCCGACCTCGACCTGTCCGGGTTCGGGTTCAACTTCGATCAGGGGACGACCGACGGCAAGGGCCACGTCTTCGCCGCCGACAACGGCGGCCGGCTGCTGTTCCTGGACATTACCACCTCGGGGCTGGTCGGCGCCCCGGACTTCGGGGTGGCCCCGTTCCTGGCCGCCAACCTGGACGACATCGCCCCGCTGTCCGGCCCGGGCTCCCTGGTCCCGGAACCCGGTAGCCTGACCCTGCTCGGGCTCGGGGCCGCCGGGCTGGTCGGCGCCCGGCTCCGGCGGCGGGCCGGCTGACCGGCGGCCGGGTCCCGGTCCGGTGGCACCGGCCGGCCGGTGCCACCCCACCCACACACGACCCCCCCCCCCGCCCCCAGACCCGCGGACAACCATACCGCACAAGACGAACCCCCCCGGGTC
>JAIEQN010000051.1 GCA_019747685.1 Gemmataceae bacterium | reverse complement strand
GCCGGCCGGCTGCCCCGCGAGCAGTCGGCCCCGCCGGTCCGGTTCGACCCGCCGGCCGACGACGGGGCGGCCGGGCTGGACGTGGCCGACCTGACCAACGCCCTGCGGGCCCTGATGGTCCGCAAGATGGGCATCGTCCGCGACCGCGGCCGGTTGCTGGAGGCCAAGAAGGAGGTGGCGTTCTGGTGCCGGTACGCCCTGGCCCGGGAGTTCCCGACCAAGGCCGGGTGGGAGTTGCAGAACCTGCTGACGGTGGCCCGGCTGATGATCGACGCGGCCCTGGACCGGGACGAGTCGCGGGGCACCCACTTCCGGAGCGACTTCCCGGCCCGGGACGACGCCCGCTGGGCCGGCCGGCACGTCGCCAGCCCGCCCCCGGTGTTGACGAGCTGATGTCGGTCGTCGGGCACCCGACCTTGAAGAATCTTTCTCGATTTGTGAAGGTAGCCCTGAAGACCGGCCGATACATACCAGGCAGAGGTCACAAATGACCCCGACCACCCAAGCCCCCGCAACGCTCGACGACCTCATGCGGGTGAAGGGTCAAGCCGAGTTGATCGGCGGAAGGATCGTCCGGCCCATGCCCTCCGGGATGCTGCCGAACCGTGTTGCCAAGCGGATCGTCCGCCGGCTGGACGACTACGCCGAAACCGTCGGCCGGGGCGAGGCATTCACCGACAACCTCGGCTATGCGATCGACCCGCCGCTACCGTCCGGGCGGCAGTCGTTCTCGCCGGACGCCTCGTACCACCTCGGGCCGTTCCCCGCCAACGAGATGGAGTTCATCGACGGCGGACCGACGTTCGCGGTCGAGGTTCGCAGCGAACACGACTACGGGCCGGCGATTGACCGGGAGTACGAGGACAAGCCACAGGACTACTTCCAGGCCGGGACGCGGGTGGTCTGGGACGTGGACCCGATCGCCGAGACCGTCACCAAGTACACGGCCGCCGACCCGGCCAACCCGACCGTCTTCCGCCGGGGCGACGTGGCCGACGCCGAACCCGCCCTGCCCGGCTGGCGTCTATCGGTTGATGACATCTTCGCCTGACCTGCCCGGTCGTCGCCTCGGTGGCACAGACCTCCCGGTCTGTGCAACGGTGCCCCCGGCCGGTTGACTTCCCCCGGTCGCCCGGCTACATTCCTACAAACACCCGGCCCCCGCACCGGACCGACCCCGTGATCACCCGTTACCCCCTCCCGCCGGCCGTCGTCATTACCGCGGCGCAGGGAGTGCGCACCGACGTCGTAGTCGTCGGCACAACGGGGTAACCGGGGCACACGAGCGAACAACCCGCCGCGCCCCGGAGCCACCGCTTCGGGGCGTTTCCGTTTTCCGCGGCCAACACACGGGGGACGACGATGGGCCGGGTTTGGGTCTACGACACGACGCTCCGCGACGGCAGCCAGGGCGAGGGCGTCAACTTCTCCCTGCAAGACAAGCTGCTGCTCACCCGCAAGCTCGACGAGCTGGGGGTGGACTTCGTCGAGGGCGGCTACCCGCTGTCCAACCCGAAGGACGCCGAGTACTTCCGGGCCGTCCGCGACCTGCCGCTAAAGCACACCAAGGTCGCGGCGTTCGGGATGACCCGGCGGAAGAACTCCCCGGCCGAGGGCGATGTCGGGCTGAACGCCCTGCTCGCGGCCGAGACGCCGGTCGTCACCATCGTCGGCAAGACGTGGGACTTCCACGTCACCGACGTACTGGGCACCACGCTCGACGAGAACCGGCGGATGATCGCCGACTCGGTCGCCTTCTGCCGGGCGGCCGGCCGCGAGGTGTTCTACGACGCCGAACACTTCTTCGACGGCTACCGGGCCGACCCCGGGTACGCCCTCGAAACGCTGCGGGCGGCGGCCGAGGCCGGGGCGGCGGTGGTGATCCTCTGTGACACCAACGGCGGGACCATGCCCGAGCGGGTCGGCGAGGTCGTCGCGGAAGTGCGGCGGCAGTTACGATGTGAGGTCGGCATCCACTGCCACAACGATTGTGAACTGGCGGTGGCCAACACCCTGGCCGCCGTCCGGGCCGGGGCGTCGCAGGTGCAGGGCACCATGAACGGCCTGGGCGAGCGGTGCGGGAACGTCGACCTGGTGAGCGTGGCCGCCAACCTGGCCCTGAAGTACGGGTACGAGGTGCTCACGCCCGGCAGCCTGGCCCGGCTGACGGAGGCCAGCCGGTACGTGTACGAGTTGGCCAACATGAACTTCCGCCCGGGCCAGCCGTTCGTCGGGGCCAGCGCGTTCGCCCACAAGGGCGGGATGCACACCCACGCCGTCGCCAAGGACCCGACCACGTATGAGCACATCACCCCGGAGGCGGTCGGCAACGAACGCCGGATCCTGGTGTCGGAACTGTCCGGGCACTCGACCATCCTGGCCAAGACGACCAAGTACCAACTCACCCACGATAAGGCCCTGATGACGGCCATCCTGAACCGGGTCCAGGACCTGGAGAACGAGGGGTACGAGTTCGAGGCGGCCGAGGCGTCGTTCGACCTGCTGGTGAAGAAGGCGGCGGGCCTGTATGCGCCGTGGTTCGAGCGGCGGGCCTACCGGGTGAACATCGAGGCCGGGCCCGACGGCACGCCGGTGACAGAGGCGACGGTCAAGCTGGCCGTCGGCGGGGCCGTGCAACACACCGCCAGCGAGGGCGACGGGCCGGTGAACGCCCTGGACGGGGCGTTGCGGAAAGCGCTTCTCCCGAGCTACCCGCGGCTCGCGGAGATGCAGCTGGTGGACTACAAGGTGCGGGTGGTCAACCCCCGCGAGGGGACCGCGGCCCGGGTGCGGGTCGTCATCGAGAGCCGGGACCGCGACGCCGTCTGGGGCACCGTCGGGGTGAGTGAGAACGTGGTGGAAGCGTCGTGGCTGGCGCTGGCCGACAGCATCGAGTACAAGCTGTTCAAGGACGCCGAGGAAGGGAAATAACGATTATGCCCGCCGAACTACCGAAGGCCTACGACCCGAAGGCCGCCCAGGACCGGTGGCTGGCGTTCTGGGACGCCCGGGGGTACTTCCACAGCGAGCCGGACCCGGCCCGCGAGCCCTTCGCCATCGTCATCCCGCCGCCGAACGTGACGGGCGCCCTGCACATGGGCCACGCCCTCAACAACACGCTGCAAGACGTACTCATCCGCTGGCGGCGGATGCAGGGGTACAACGCCCTGTGGATGCCCGGGACCGACCACGCCGGCATCGCCACGCAGTCCGTGGTGGAGAAGCGGGTGCTGACCGAGGAGAAGAAAACCCGCCACGACCTCGGCCGGGACGAGCTGGTCAAGCGGATCTGGGAGTGGAAGGACAAGTACGAGGCCCGCATCCTCGGCCAGCTCAAGCAGCTCGGGGCGTCGTGCGACTGGCAGCGGACGCGGTTCACGCTGGACGAGCAGTGCGCCCGGGCCGTGCGGGAGACCTTCTTCCGCATGTTCCGCGACGGCTACATCTACCGCGGCAAGCGGCTGGTGAACTGGGACGCCAGCCTGCAAACCTCCGTGGCCGACGACGAGACCTACACCGAGGACACGAAGGGCGGGTTCTGGACGTTCAAGTACCCGGTGAACGGGCTGCCGGACACCTTCATCCGGTTCAGCACCACCCGGCCGGAGACCATGCTCGGTGACACCGCCGTGTGCGTACACCCCAACGACGAGCGGTACAAGCACCTCATCGGCAAGACGGTGACAATCCCGCTCAACGGGCGGTCGATCCCGATCATCGCCGACGGCCTCCTGGCCGACCCGGAACTCGGGACCGGGTGCGTGAAGGTGACGCCGGCCCACGACCCGAACGACTATCAGTGTTATCAACGACACCCCGAGATCGGCATCATCAACATCCTGAACCCGGACGGCACCATCAACGCCGAGGGCGGGAAGTTCGCCGGCCTGGACCGGTACAAGGCCCGCGAGGCGGTGGTGAAGGAGATGGAGGAGCGGGGCTTCTTCGAGGGGGAGGAAGACCGGGTGGTGCCGCTCAAGTACAGCGACCGGAGCAAGACGCCGATCGAGCCGTACCTGTCGGACCAGTGGTTCGTGCGGACGGCCGACCGGGACGACGGCAAGCCGGGCCTGGCCCAGATGGCGATGGACGCCGTGACCAGCGGCCGGGTACGGTTCGCCCCGGAGCGGTACGCCAAGACGTACCTCGACTGGCTCGGCGAGAAGCGGGACTGGTGCATCAGCCGCCAGCTCTGGTGGGGCCACCGCATCCCGGTGTGGCGGAAGGAGTACGAACTGCCATCGGATCTCCTTCCATCCGCGGCGTCGGTGTTCCCCAAACAACTTTGGGCGGCACGCTTAGGGCAAGAAGATCATCAGGTTGGTGCTGATCTGCGTGACGCCATCTACGACAAGCTCGACGCCCGCGCCGCGATAGTGGAAGGCGACATCCTCGCAATACACCACGGTGACTGGAACCTGGCACCGAAGGGTGAAGTCACGCTCTCGATCGGCGCCGACTATACGAAGAAGACCTTCGCGGTGGCCATCTGCTACGCCGGGGAAAGTCCCGAAGTCCACAGTCGCCTCGCCGACCTCGGTTACTCCCAAGACACCGACGTGCTGGACACCTGGTTCAGTTCGGCCCTGTGGCCGCACTCGACGCTCGGCTGGCCGGAGCAGACGCCGGAGCTGAAGTACTACTACCCGACCTCGGTGCTGTGTACGAGCCGGGACATCATCACCCTCTGGGTGGCCCGGATGGTGCTGACGGGGTTGTATAACCTCGGCGAGGTGCCGTTCACCCAGGTGTACGTCCACCCGAAAATGTTGGACGGGTTCGGCGAGACGATGAGCAAGTCGAAGGGGAACGGCCTCGACCCGCTCGACATCATCGACCTGTACGGCACCGACGCCCTGCGGTACGGCATGGTGAACATGGCCACCGAGACCCAGGACAGCCGGATGCCGGTGGTGAACGTGTGCCCCCACTGCGGCGAGCAGGTGGCGGTGAAGCAGGAGCACATGTACATGCGGACCAAACGGCTCGCCTGCCCGAAGTGCAAGCAGCCGTTCCGCCCCGGCGGGCCGTGGCCGGCCGACGACCCGGAGCTGAAGACTGCCCGCCAGGCGTCCGACCGGTTCGAGATCGGCCGGAACTTCGCCAACAAGCTGTGGAACGCCACCCGATTCTTGTTGATGAACCTCGATGGTTATACACCCGGCCCGGTCGATGTGAGTCAGTTACCGACGGAAGATCGCTGGCTACTCTCCCGGCTGGCGACCACCACCGGCAACATCACCGCGGCGTTGGAGCATTTCAAGTTCGCCGACGTGGCCAAGCTCACCTACGAGTTCGTCTGGTCGGAGTTCTGCGACTGGTACATCGAGATGAGCAAGGGCCGGCTGAAGGACCCGGCGGCCCGGCCGGCCGCCCAGCGGGTGCTGGCCGGGGTGCTCGACGGCATCCTCCGGCTGGTGCATCCGGTGATGCCGTTCGTGGCCGAGTCGCTGTGGCACGCGCTGGCCGAGGCCGCCCCCCGGCGGGGCCTGCCCGAGCCGACCGAGCCGACGGAAAGTGTCTGCATCGCCCCGTGGCCGGCGTACCCGGCGGCGTGGGTCGATGCGGGCGTCGAAGCCCGGTTCGCCCGGATGCAGGAACTCGTCCGCGGGGTGCGGGAGGTGCGGAACCGGTATCAGGTGGACGACAAGCAGAAGCTCGACGTGACGGTCAAGGCGTCGGAGGCGGTGGCGGCCGACTTCACCGCCCTCGGGGCGTTCATCGGGCCGCTGGCCGGGATCGCCAACTTCACCGCGAGCCCGTCGGCCACCAAGCCGAAGCAGGCCGGCGGGGTGGTGGCGGCCGACTTCGAGGCGTATGTGTCGCTGGCCGGGCTGATCGACCCGGCGGCCGAGGCGAAGCGGCTCGACAAGCAGCTCGCCGACAAGCGGAAGGCACTGGCCGGGGTGCAGGCGAAGCTCGGCAACGAGAAGTTCGTCGGGTCGGCCCCGGCCGAGGTGGTGCAGCAGCAGCGGGACCTGGCCGCTGACCTGGAAAACCAGATTCGGACGATGGAGGCGAACTTGAAGGACTTGCAGGAGGTGTGAGGCGGGAGGCCTTAAAGGCTGTGACACAACCCGCCGGCACGGCCGTTGCGCCTCGGTAGCGGCGGCCGTCCTCGACGGAGGCCGCTGC
>JAIEQN010000279.1 GCA_019747685.1 Gemmataceae bacterium | reverse complement strand
CGGGGTGCCCGTCTGCCCCTTCAGGGGCCCCGGCTTATGTGGGGGCCGGCCCCCCGCTCGCCAAGAACCCTTCTCGACCTGCTCGGTCGGGACATCGCGGCCCTTCACGATGTCTTCCCCCGCGGCGGCGGGTCGAACAACTGGGCCGTCGCCGGCACCAAGACCGCGTCCGGCAAGCCGCTGTTGGCCAACGACCCGCACCTCGGGCCGACGGCCCCGCCGCCGTGGCACCTGGCCCACCTCCGGGCGCCCGGCTGGGAGGTCATGGGGGCGTCGCTGGTCGGGGCCCCGTCGTTCCCGATCGGGCACAACGGGTTCGCCGCCTGGGGCGTGACCGCCGGGCTGACCGACAACACCGACCTGTTCCTGGAAACCCTCGGCCCGGACGGGGCCAGCGTCCGCGAGGCCGACGGGTCGTTCACCCCCTGCACCCGGGTCCGCGAGGTCATCCGGGTGAAGGGCCGGCCGGACGTGGTCGAGGAGGTGCTGGAGACGCCCCGCGGGCCGGTCATCACGCCGCTCTTGGACGGCATCCCGGAGGCCGTGTCGCTCCGGGCGGTCTGGCTCGACCCGCTCCCGGCCGACGGCTTCCTCGGGGCGATGAAGGCCCGGTCGTTCGCCGACTTCCGCCGGCCGTTCGCCCGCTGGCCGCTGTTGCCGCTGAACGTCGTCTACGCCGACGCCGGCGGCACGGTCGGCTACCAGCTCATCGGGCAAGTCCCCCGGCGGAAGGGCGGGCACGGCCTGCTCCCCCGCCCGGCCGACCACCCCGACAGCGGCTGGGAGCCCGAGCACGTCCCGTTCGAGGAGATGCCGCACCTCTCGGGCCCGGCGGCCGGGTCCGTGGCCACGGCCAACGGGGCCCCGCACCAACTCCCCGGCGACCCGTTCCTCGGACTCGACTTCGTCGACGGCTACCGCACCGCCGTCATCCGCGAGGAGCTGGCCGGGCGGGACGGGTGGGACGCGGCCGCCTTCGCGGAACTCCAGCAGAGCGTCCGGTCGAAGCCGTGGGAGGAGGTGCGGGCGGCGGTCCTGTCGCTGACCCCGGACGACCCCGACGCCCGGGAGGCCCTGGCCCTGTTGCGGGACTGGGACGGGCGGGTCGCGGCCGACTCGGCGGCCGCCGCGGTGTACGAGCTGGCGGTCGTCGAACTCTGCACCCGGGTGGCGAAGGCGAAGGCCCCGAACGGCTGGGCCGTCGCCCTCGGGGCGACCGGACTGGACGCCGACGGGCACAACCTGTTCGCCGACCGCCGGGTCGGCCACCTCGTCCGACTCGTCAACGACCAGCCGGACGGGTGGTTCGCCCGGCCGTGGGCCGACGAGGTCGCCGACGTGCTGGCCGGCGTGGTCCGGCGGCTCCGGCGGGAGTACGGTCCCGGCCCGGCGTACTGGGGGTGGGGCCACCTCCGGCCGCTCCGGCTCGGCCACCCGCTCTTCGGCAAGCACAAGCTCTTGGGGCCGGCGTTCAACCTCGGCCCGGTCCCGCACGGCGGCGACCAGAACACGATCGCCCAGGGGGCGTGCCGGCCGCTCGACCCGCTCGGGGTGCCGCAGAACATCCCCAACCTGCGGGCCGTGTTCGACCTGGCCGACCTGGGGAGGAGCACCTTCGTGCTGGCCGGCGGGCAGAGCGGCAACCCGCTCTCGCCGCACTTCGCCGACCAGCTCCCGCCCTGGCAGGCCGGGGAGGCGATCACCCCGCCCTGGGCCCAGGACCAGGTCATCCGGGAGGCGAAGGAGGTGCTGAGGCTAATCCCCGGCGGGCCTTCGTAGGGTGGGCGGAGGTCCACCGCCGGCGGGCCGAGGCCCACGCGGGATGCGTGCGCGGAGCCGTGGGCCTCGCCGGTCCTGCGGACCGGCTCGGCGCCACCCTACGGGAGGCTACGGCTTCTCGAACAGCTCGGGGTCGAGGTCGGGGTTGACCTTGAGGTCCGACAGCTTGCTCTCGATCAGCGGCTTGCCGTCCCGGACGACCCGGAACTTGGAGAACGCCTGGTACGGCCCCAGGTCCTTCCACCCCTCGTAGTAGACCACGTCGGCCACCTCCTTCCAGTCCTGGAACTCGTCCTTCACCCGGGTCTCGGACTTGGCCAGCAGGCCGGTGCCGCGGTCGAGGTACAGGGTGACCGCCGGGCGGCCGGCCCGCTCGACCCTGACCACCGCCGCCGCCCGGTCCCCGACCGGCTTGTCCGCCAGGGCGGTCAGCTTGAAGGCGTCGTCCCGCAGGAGCGGGGCCAGGCTGGTGACCTGGAACACGTACGCCTGGTGGCGGGCGTAGTCGAGCTTCTCCCCGGTCACCTCCCGGGCCTGCCCGCCGGCCGCCTCCCAGGCCTTGTCCCCGTTGACCACGAAGGTCAGCTTCTGTCCGTCGGCCGTCATGTCGAACCGGTACTTGTCCGGGGCCTGGAACGCCCAGGTCGCGGCGTACGACACCTTCAGGTCGCCGGCGGTCATCACCCCGTCGTCCTTCCAGGTCAGCCGCAGGCCCTTCCCGTCGTCCTTCCAGTTGGCCGCCTCGACGGCCTTCTTGACCGCCTCCCGGGGGATGCGGACGGCCGGGTCGGTCGGCTCGTCGGCCCGGGCGAGGGCCGGGGCCAGGGACAGGGACAGCGCGAACAGGACTCGCATCGGAACCTCCGGGGAAGGGGACGGCCGAATCCGGCCGGGCGGTGGAAATGATGCCCGACCGCGGGGGCACCCCGCCAGGTCGGTTGCTACCCGGGGAACCACCGGAGCGGCTCGACCCGGTAGTACGCGGCCAACAGCCGGTAGACCTCCGGGTTCTCCCCCTCCAGGTCGGCCGGGCGGCAGAAGAACGCCTCGGAGGCGTCGGCGAAGAACTCGGTCTCGTTCTCGGCCGCGTGGTCGGTGAAGAACGTCTCGTCGCCCCGGCGGAGGGCCCGCCGGTGGTCCTCGAAGGCGACCGTCATGACGTACCGCCACCGGGCCTCCAGCCCCCGGTCGCCCAGGGGCGGGGTGCCGTTGACCAGGTTGTCCAGGAAGTCGAGCTGGTGGGCGAACTCGTGGACGACGACGTTGTACCCGCCGTCCGGGTCCGGGGCCTCGGCGATCACGTCCTCCCATGACAGGATGACCGGGCCGCGGTAGACGGCCTGCCCGTCGGCCTCGAAGTCGGACAGCTCGTCGTCCTCCCAGTCGTCGTCCCGCTGGGGGGTGCGGAACTTCCCGGGGTAGACGACGACCGAGTCGACCCGGGCGTAGTAGTCGTGGTCGGCCCCGAGGAGCAGCAGGGCGGCGTCGGCCGCGATCGTCACCTTCATCTCCTCGGTGACGTACAGCCCGCGGGCCCCCTCCCACGTCTTCTCGGCGATCAGGACGCGGGCGACGTCCCGCAGCTTGGCCTGCTCGGCCGGGGCGAGGCGGCGGTAGTGGCCGACGTTCTTGGCCAGGAAGGCCTCCCACCGGAGGGGGAACGGCTCGGCCAGGAGCTTCCGCCGGCGGCGGGCGCGGAGCCAGGAGAGGAGCATACCCGCATGATACCCCGGTTGCCCGCACGGCACAGCTTCACACCGGGCTGCGATGGGGCGGCGGGAACGCCGGCCCGGGGCCGAAGGGCCGGGGAGGGCGGCCGGTATAATCCGGCGTCCGGCACCACCCGCCGGATTCACATCGGGAGGAGACCGATGCGTCGGCTCATCGTGTTCGGCCTCGTGCTGGTCGGGGGCTTCGGGTCCGCGGCGGACGCCCGGGCGGTCGAGGTGACGGTCGGGCCGGGGGTGGCGGTGGTCGAGGTGACGCCGGCCGAGGCCCGGCGGGTGTTCGCGGCGGTCGATTCGGCGGCCGCGTTCGCCGACCTGGTCGCACCGGTGCTACCGCCCGAGTACGCGGCGGCGGTGAAGCTGGCCGGGGTGGGCTGGCAGGTGGTGCGGGCGGTGGCCCCGGACGGGGTGCCGCTGCGGCTGGTGGTCACGGCCGTGCCGCCGGCGGTGCTGGTGTTACCGCGGGCGGGGATGACGGCCGCCGAGGTGGTGGCGGCCTACGAGCGGCTGGCGGCCCGGCCGCGGGAGCTGGCCGACGGGTTGCACGCGGCCGGGAAGGAGCTGGCGGCGAGGCTCTGGGACGCGATCCCGGCCGACCGGTTCCGCGACTGGCGGCCCCGGCCAAGCCTGTGGGCCGCCCGGCCGGAGAAGTGAGCCGGCCGGCGGGCCGCTACTTCACCTCGAGGGTGGTCAGGGTGGCGGCGACCGGAACCTCCTCGGCGGTTTCCCCGTTCTCCTTCCGCTCGTAGGTAACGACGAGCAACAGGTTCCACCCGCCGGCCCCGGTCTCGGCCTTGAACGGCACCACCTTCTTGGTCTTCGGGTCGATCATCCCGAACTTCCCGCCGTCGAGTTTGATCCCCTCGACGGACTTGGTCAGCCCGCCGTCCTTCGGCCAGTAGCTCAGCTCGACCGACTTGGCCGTCCACCCCTTCGGGGTTTCGTAGGTGCCGAAGATCAGGACCCCGGGCTTCCCGTCCGCCTCGGCCGGGTACGCCTTCGGGTGCTTCTCGGCCCACTTCACCTTGCCGTTGAAGATCGACCGGTCCGGCGGGGCGGCGGCGAGGACGCCCGCCAGGCCGACGAACGTAACGGCCGCGAAGAACGATCGGGTCCGCATGGCACACTCCGTAGTGCGGGTCGGGCGGTGGGTCGGCTCAGTCGAGGTTGGTGATCTCGCCGCCGGCCGGGGTGACGGCCCCCCAGAACACCGTCTCGGCGACGCCCGGTCGGAAGGACCGGACGCTGCCGTCGGCCAGGGCGACGAGTAGCCCGCTCTCGTGCGGGGTCTGGGGGACGAGCGGGTCGCAGTCTTCCAGCCCGGGCCGGGCCTGGAACGTCGCGCCCGGCCGGCTGGCCCGGCTGACCGGCGGGTCGCCGGCCGTGACCGGGATCACGTCTCGGAGTTGGGTCGGAAAGGAGTAGCCGGGCGGCGACCTCCCCCGGTCGGCGAACGACGGCCGCCGGACCTGGGTCGACAAGACCAGACCGTGCTCGTAGTAGAAGGCGGTGTCGCCGCAGCGGGCGTAGTGTTCGGCGAACGCGACCGTGTTCGATGTCCCGTCCGGCAGGGAGGCCGGGAGGACGACCGGGCGGCCTAAGACCCGGGCGTTGGCCGGGTAGCTGCTGTAGTTCCGCGGGCCCGGGCCCGCGTGCGTGACCAGGGACGGGTCGGCCGGGCTGAGGAACGCCTGGATCGGGATGTCGTTGGTGACGAACAAGTCGGGGTCGAACCACTGCCGCCAGACGGCCTCGCCCCCGTCCAGGTAGCGGACGAGACGGAAGTAGAAGTTCATCTCCAGCTCGGGCAGCCGGCCGTCCTCTTGGGCCGCCCAGTTGTGGGCGGCCAGGGTTAACTGCTTGAGGTTGTTCTGGCTCCGCGCCCGGACGGCCGCCGCCCGGACCTTCTGGACGGCGGGCAGCAGCAGCCCGAAGAGGACCGCCAGGATCAGCACGACGACCAGCAGTTCTAACAACGAGAATCCGAACCGCCGCGCGCTCATGACCTCATCCTCGGGAGATGGGGCGACCGGCGTGTCTCGTCAGATGGTGCCGGCTGAGGGCGGGCTGCTCACGGGGGGTTGGGCGACGCCCTTCTTGTCGACGAACACGGCCTCGATGTAGACGGTGTAGTTCCCGGCCGGCAGGTTGAACGTGGCCGGATCGACGTTCTTGCCCATCCCCTGGGCGCCGATGAGCGCGGAGTTGAAGACCAGCGGTTGCGATTGGATTGGACCGCCGGCCCCGTTGATGATCTTCAGGGTGGCCGTCGTGAGCGTGAAGCCACCCGGGTTGACTTTGTATTCGGCCCAGACCGTGACCGACCCGAGCGGTGCCGGGGGCACCTGTTTGGTCCAGATCGGATACACCTGCGCCTGACCGGCGGGGTTTTTCGTGGCCCAGGTAACCGTCCCCGGGACCACGACTTGGGCCTGGACCCACTCGCAGTACCCCCCGACCAGCCCAACCATCGCCAGCACCACGCACAGCTTCCGCTTCGTCATGGCGCACCTTCGGATTGTCCGGTGCACCAGGGGTCCGGTGCACCAGGGGTCCGGTGCACCAGGGGGTCCGGTGCACCAGGGGGTCCGGTGCACCAGGGGGTCCGGTGCACCAGGGGGTCCG
>JAIEQN010000277.1 GCA_019747685.1 Gemmataceae bacterium | reverse complement strand
CCGGACCTGCCGATCACCCCGATGCTGGACATGTCGTTCCAGCTCCTGGCGTTCTTCATCTTCACCTTCCGGCCGGCCCCGACCGAGGGCCAGCTCGCCCTCGCCCTACCCAAGGACGACGGCGGGGCCCAGGGCGTCCCGACCCCGACCGAGGACAAGCCGGTCACCTACGTCGTCCGGGTCGAGGCGACCGAGACCGGGGCGATCGCCGGGATGTCGATCCTGGAGAAGGACGCGGCCGAGGTCCGGCCCGAGCCGCTCGGGGCCGACGTCCGGAAGTACCGGGACGCCCTGCGGGCGCGGTACAATGACCTGAAGGGGCGGCCGGCCAAGCTGGTCTTGGAGGTCGGCGACGGGCTGCTCCAGGACTACGTGGTGAGCCTGCTCGACGCCGCCGTCGGGGTCGGGTTCACCGACTTCGCCCCGGTCCCGTTGGACCCGAAGCGGCGGTGAGGGCGGGGTTCAGAGCCGGGATTCAGAACGGAAGCCACAGATCAAGACAGGAGACACACAGATAATACAAAAATGAAAATTGATTTTTTTATTATCTGTGTGTCTCCTGTCTTGATCTGTGGCCGGTGTTTTTCTTCCCTTCAGGCCGAAGTTGCCGGGGGAGGGGTCATGAAACCCATGTCCCGGACGACCCCGTATCGCCGGCAAGTTGCCCGGGTCGTCCCGGCCCTTTTTGCCTTTTTCCTTCTCCCTTTTTCCTTCGCCATCGCGGACCCGCCCGACGACGCCGTCCCGCTCCCGCCGGGCGAGCCGAAGCGGCCGCCGGCGGCCGCGAAGTACCGCATCCCCGACCCCGACCGGGCCATCTTCCACGGCGTCAAGGACCGCTCCGGCAACCGGTCCGGCGGGATCGAGGACGGCCGGCCGGTCGCGTCCGGGAAGCAGAACGCGGACGAGGCCGCCGCCTGGGCCGAGGTCGTCCGGACCGCCGCCAAGCACCCGGCCGCCGAGCTGGAGAAGCACGCCGCCCGCGACCTGACGGCCGACGACCTCCGCCACCCGGTCCGCCGGTACTACCGGCTCGACCTCGTCCGGCTCGACGGGACGCTGACCCACGCGAGGCGGGTTCGGGCGACGCGGGCGGTGGCCGAGGGCGGCGGGCCGCCGGAGCTGTTCGAGACCCGGCTCGTCCCGGACGGCGACCCGCCGAACGATCCCGTCTGCGTGGTGGTCGTCGACTGGCCGGCCGGGCTGCCGCCGCTGCCGCCGGTCCCCGACGGGAAGGCCGCCGGCGACTGGGCGGCGGTGGGCCGGTGGGTGCGGTTCGCCGGCTACTCCTTCAAGCTGACGCTGTACCCCGGCCCGGACGCCGACCCGGCCGACCCGAGCTATTCCGGCTGGCGGGCGGCCCCGCTGCTGGTCGGCCGGTCGGTGACGCCGGCCGACCAGCCGGCCCCGTCGCCCCAACTCGACGGGAACTTACGGGTGTTCAAACTCATCCAAGACGACGCCCCGATCGCCCGGACGGCGGCCAACTGGGAGGAGGCGGCCGCCTGGGACCGGGTGGTCCGGCACGCCCGGCGGTTCACCCCGGCCGAGCTGGCGGCGGCCGCCCGCCGGGATTTGGCATTCGCCGACCTGTTCGAGCCCGGCCGCGACGCCTACCGGCTCGACCCGGTCTACCTGGAGGGCCGGCTGCTGCGGGTGAAGGCGGTCCCGGTGGGCGAGCGGCTGAAGGCGTCCGGCGTCACGGCCCTGTACGAGGCGTGGCTGGTCCCGAAGGGCGAACCCCGGGGGAATCCGGTTTGCCTGATCCTGTCCGAGCTGCCGGCGGGCGTCGAACCGACCCCGGCCGGGGAGATGACGAGCCGGTGGGTGGGGTTCGCCGGGTACTCCTTCAAGCTGTTGCGGTACGAGTCGTTCGAGACCGACCCGAAGAACCCGGCGAAGAACGTCTGGAAGCGGGCGCCGCTGTTGATCGGCCGGACGGTGACGCCCCGGGACGGCGGCGAGCCGGACGGCCCGGCGACGTGGGTGGGGTGGTTCGCCCCGCTGCTGGCCGGCGGGTTGGCCCTGGTCGGCGGGGTCGGGCTGGCGTTGGCGAGGTGGTTCCGGCGGGGCGACCGGGCGGCCCGGTCGGCGGTTGCTAACGCCCGCCTGGGCAACCCGTTCGGGGAAGGATGACGACGGCCGGGGGTTTGTAACGACCGGGTTGACTTCGCCGAACGGGAGTGTAGAGAACGGGTGTATAGTAAACCCAGACCTATGGTCTGGGTGCCTGGCCCGGACCGGCGGGCGTTCGGGGTGGCGAGCATGATCGGGTACGGTCATGCCGGGGATGTGGCGTAAGGCCAAATCGGGTTGTAGGTTCGGACGCCGGAATCGGTCGAGCATGACAACCCGGCAGTGATCGGGACGAAGTCAAAGGGTCTCCGGATCAGGAGTTGCGGAATCCGTAAGAAAAGAGGGGGGGAGGGGGGTCGTCCACCCCTCTTTCCGTAACCGGGGAGTGGGCCATGAGTACCGCCAACCCGCCACGACCGCCCGTGACCGAAACCGGTCGCCCGGACCGCGCCCCGGTCATCCGCCGGATGGGCGGGGTGGGCGAGACCGACCGGCTCCTGACCCGGCACCTGCCGGCGTGGGTGGCCAGCGGCCTGTTGAACTTCGGGCTGATCGCCCTGGCGTGGCTGGTGTTCGGGTTCCAGCCGGCCCCGGTGAAGACGGCCGAGAAGGTCCTGACCACCTCGGTCGAGCGGGAGCGGGAGGAGGTCGTCCAGAACCTGGAGAATGAGGACACCGGGTTCGACAGCTCGATCCCGGCCGCCCTGCCGGACATCGAGAAGGTGGCCGAGCAGACGGTCGACATGATCGTCGCCGACGAGCCGATCGGGGTGCCGGACGCGACCGCCCAGGCGAACAACGCGGCGGCCCTGCCCGGGGTGCCGGCGGACGCGGCGGCCGGCGGGGCGCCGGGGCTGTCGGCCGACGCCCTGGTCGGGCCCGGCGGGGCGAACGGGGACGTGATGGCCACCTTCCCCGGCCGGAGCGGGGCGACCAAGACCCGGCTGTTGCGGGAGGGGGGCGGGAACGACGACAGCGAGCGGGCGGTGGCCGACGGGCTGGCCTGGCTGGCGGCCCAGCAGAAGGCCGGGGGCTACTGGGAGTTCGACCCGCCGGGCCGGGGCGGGGAGGGGAACGCCCGGAAGCTCGACCGGACGACGGCGACCGGGCTGGCCCTGTTGCCGTTTTTGGCCGCCGGGTCGACCCACAAGAGCCCGAGTAGCCGGTACGCCAAGAAGATCGACGCCGGGCTGCGGTACCTGGTGGACCACATGGACAAGTCGACCGGGAAGTTCGACTCGCCCAGCGGGCAGTACATGTACGGGCACGGGATCGCCACGATGGCCCTGTGCGAGGCCTACGGGATGACGAAGGACCCGTACCTGAAGGGGCCGGCCCAGAAGGCGGTGAACTTCATCATCGCCAGCCAGGCCGGGAACGGGAGCTGGGGGTATCAGCCGGGGGTGGCCGGGGACACGTCGATCGTCGGGTGGCAGTTGCAGGCGCTGCAGGCGGCCCGGCTGGCCAAGCTGACGGTCAGCGACGCGACCGTCGGCAAGGCGGTCAAGTTCCTGGACAGCGTGTCGTCCGGGTCGCGGCGGGCGGTGTACGGGTACGCGGCCAAGAACGGGGCCCCGGGGACCTCGCTGACGGCGGTGGGCCTCTTGTGCCGGTACTACATGGACGGGTGGGGGCCGGGGAACGCCGGGATGGCCGAGGGGGTGTCCGGGCTGTTCGGCACGCCCCGCCCGGGGGCCGGCCCGGACGACCCCCGGACCAACCGGGAGCGGGCCCCGAAGACCAAGGCCGAGGCGGCCAAGGGCGGGGCCGTCCCGGACATGTACTACTACTACTACGCCACCCAGGTGGTCCACTTCTTCGAGGGGCCGGAGTGGAAGGAGTGGAACGAGGGGCCGAAGGACCGGGACGGGAAGCGGCTGGGCGGGATGCGGGACTGGCTGGTCGGGTTGCAGCGGCGGGACGCCCCGGCGGTGAAGGGGAGCTGGGACCCGGACCCCGGGACGATCGGGCCGAACTGCGGCCGGCTCGGGACGACCTGCCTGTGCCTGCTGACCCTGGAGGTCTACTACCGCCACCTGCCGCTGTACAAGCGGGACACCGGCGGCCAAGTCCTCGACCAGGTGAAGTAAGGGGGACCGCACAGGCCGGGAGGCCTGTGCCACCAGAGCCTTCGGTGGCACAGGCCTCCCGGCCTGTGCGGTACCATCCATATCCTGAGCGGGTCCGCCTGCCGCGAGGCCCGCGATGCCCGACCCGGTCTGGACGTACACCTTCTTGTGCCTGTCGGCGTTCGCCGCCGGGGTGATGAACTCGGTCGCCGGGGGCGGGACGCTGCTCACCTTCCCGGCCCTCACCGGGGTGGTCCCGGCCGCAGTCGCTAACGCTACCAGCACGGTCGCCCTGCTGCCCGGGTCGTTCGCCGGGGCCCTCGGCTACCGCACGGAACTGGCCCCGAGCCGGCGGTTCGTCCTGCGGATGCTGGCCCCGAGCCTACTCGGCGGGCTGCTCGGGGCGTGGCTGGTGGGCAAGGACACGTCCACGTTCGCCGTCCTCGTCCCGTGGCTGATCCTGACCGCGGCCCTGTTGTTCGTGGTCCAGGCCCCGGTCGCCCGGTGGCTCAAGGCCCACCGCCCGGACCACGAGCCGGGCCGGGTCGGGCGGGCGGTGCTGGTCGGGTGCCAGTTCCTGATCGCCGTGTACGGCGGGTACTTCGGGGCCGGGATCGGCATCCTGATGCTGACGACGCTCGGGTTCATGGGCGTCGGGGACATCCACCGGATGAACGCGGTCAAGACGTTCCTGGCGGCGGCCATCAACGGGGCGTCGGTGGTGGTGTTCGTCCGGGACGGGCTGGTGGACTGGGGGTACGCGGCGGCGATGGCCGGGGCGGCGGTCCTGGGCGGGTATGCCGGGGCTAGGGTCGCCCGCCGGCTGCCGGCCCAGTACGTCCGGTACGCGGTGATCGTGATCGGGTTCGGACTGGCGACCTACTACTTCATCGACCGGTACGCCCACCCGCCGGTCGAAGTCGCACCCGCCGCCGGATGACCGCCCGGGCCGCCGTGAGGGGGCGTTCGGTTAGCCACGTCCCGAGCAGCATCCCGCCGATCATGCCGACGGTCATGGCGGTGAAGGCCAGCGGGATCGATTCGGTCCCGGCCCACCCGCCGGCGAGCATCCCCGACACCATCCCGGCGTTCCCGCCGGCGAACATGGCCGGGACGTGGTTCCCGGCCAGTGGCAGCGGCCGGCGGCCGAGCCAGAGCATCGCGGCGTTCGCCCCGACCAGCATCCCGACCCACATCCACGGCCGGAAGACACCGTCCCCGGCCGCACACGCGCAGCAGCCGGCCGGGAGCGGGCCAAACCCGGCGTCGGCCCACCACCCGACGAGCATCCCGAGGTTGCCGAGGGTGAGCATCCCGGCGGCCATGTCGAGGGCGTGCGGGATCGCGGCCCACCGATACCAGACGTAGCCAACGAGGATGCCGGCCAGCCCGAACCCGGCGAGCAAGCCCCACGGTGCCGTGCCGAGCATCAGGAGGAAGAAGACCCCCTGGAGCGCGAGCGCCAGGCCATGCACGACTGCCCGGGCGAGCGGGGGGCGCGAGCCGACTTCGGGCCGGGGGCAGTGCTCGGGCACCCCGAACCCGGTTGCGGTGAACAACAGCGACAGGCTCGACGCGACCATCAGCAGGGCCGCGACGACCGGGTGCAAGACCCCGCCGGCGGCCAGGGCCATGCCGATCAGGTTGTACGCGACGGCCCGGTGCAGGTTCCGGCGGACCGCCCGGACGGCCGCCCGGCTCAGCTCGACCGCCCACGGCAGCACCCGCAGGTCGACGTGGTAGAGGGTGGCGTCGGCCGCCCCGACGGCCAGGTCCGTCCCCGACGCCAGGGCCACGCCCACATGGGCCGCCGCCAGGGCCGCCGCGTCGTTGATCCCGTCGCCCACCACCAGGGGCTGACCCCCGGCGGCGGTCAGTTCCTCGACGTGCCGCCGCTTGTCGTCCGGGAACAGCCCGGCCCGGGCCGGCGGCAGCCCGAGGGCCTCGGCCCGGCCGGGGGCGTCGCCGGTCAGCAC
>JAIEQN010000886.1 GCA_019747685.1 Gemmataceae bacterium | reverse complement strand
TTTTTGGGGTTGGGCTGGGGGGGGGGGTGTAGGTGCCACACAAAACCGAGGTCTACCAACCCCATACCCCCTCCCCCCTATCCCCTATTCAATGGTGGTGGTGGAAGTGCATCTCGGTCCCGAACGTCTGGGCCAGGTTGTCCGGCGTCAGCACCTCCCGCGGCGGCCCCTCGCACTGAATCTTCCCGTCCCGCAGGCACAAGACGTGGTCGGCGTGCCGGCTGACCATCGTTAACTCGTGCGACACCAGCAGGACCGTCACCCCCGACCGGCGGTTCAGGTCGGCGATCAGGTCGTAGAACTTCTGCTGGTCCTTGAAGTCGATCCCGGCGGCCGGCTCGTCCAAGAGCAGCAACTCCGGCTGCGGGTCGAGGGCCAGGGCCAAGAGCACCCGCTGCAACTGCCCGCCGGACAGCCCCTCGACCGGCCGGTCCAGGTGCCCGGACATTCCGACCCGCTCCAAAAGACCGGCGATGCGGGCGGCCGTCGCCTTCGACACCCCGAGGAACAGCGGCCGGCGGGCCAGGGCCAGGGCCATCAGGTCCTTGACCGTCAGCGGCAGCCGGGCGTCGAGGGTCAGCCGCTGCGGGACGTAGCCGATGTGCTCGGGCGTCGGCCGGGAGTGGTCGTGGCCGCAGAAGAACCGGACCGTCCCGCGGTACGGGTACTCGCGGACCAGGGCGCGGAGGAGGGTCGTCTTCCCGGACCCGTTGAGGCCGATCAGGGCCGTGACCCGGCCCCGGGCCAGGTCGGCCGACACGCCGTTCAAGATTGGCGACCCGCCGAGTTCGACCCGCAGGTCGCGGATGGACAAGAGCGGCGGGGCGGCGGCCCGGGTCATTTCATCGCCCTCGACAGGGCGTCCAGGTTGGCCCGCAGCCGGGCCTCGTACCAGTCCGGGGTCAGGGCCGACGGGTGGGCCGTCTCCAGCGGGTCGACCTCGACCAGGGCGGCGTCGGCGATGCCCTTCCGCTTCAGCTCGTCCAGGACCGTCTTGGCCGAGGTGTTGGCCGTGTACTGCGGCTCGACCGCGATCAGCCGCACCTTCCGCTGCTGGCACATCGCCACCAGCTCTTCCAACTCCTTCGCGTTCGGCTCGACCCCCGGCCTCTTCTGCACCACCCCGGCGATCTCCAGGTCGAACGCGGCGGCGAGGTAGCCGAGCGACTCGTGGAAGGTGACGAGCTTCCGGTCCTTCTCATCGGCCAGCAGCTTGGCGCCGTCGGCCTTGAGTTGGCGGAGCTTGGCGACGTACTCGGCGGCCCGCCGGTCGTACCCGGCGGCGTGGGCCGGGTCGGCGGCCTTCAACTCGTCCCGGACGCCGTTGACCATCACCACGGCCAGGTCCGGGCTGAGCCAGACGTGCGGGTCGGTCGGGTGGACGTGCGGCCCGGCGTGGTCGTGGTCGTGGTGGCACTCGCCCTCGAGGAGTTGCTTCTCCGGGATCAGGTCGCCGAGCTTGACCCGCTTCAGCCGGCGGTTGCCGCTCCCCTTCTGGAGGGTCTCGGCCACCCCGTCATCCAGCCCGAGGCCGTTGACGAAAAATAGGTCGGCTTCCCGGAGCAGCCGGGCTTCCACCTCGGTCGGGTTGAAGTCGTGCGGCCCGGTGGTGGACATGACGCACCGGACGGCGGCGTCGTCCCCGGCCACGGCCTTGGCGAAGCAGTACAGCGGGGGGAACGAGACGACCACCTTCGGCCCGGGCTGGTTCGGCCAGGCCGACTCCCGGCCGCACCCGCCGACCGACAGCAGCAGGACGGCGGCCGTGACCGCGGCCGCCACCGACGCGAGCAACAGGCGGTTTCGCATCGACCACCTCCTCCGGGATAACTTCGTAAAACCGAAGTCGATTGTACACCCGCCGGCGGCCGGAAACAAGCTGTTCGCGCTGGGTATCTTCCTCGGCTTGGTGGTACAGGCCTCCCGGCCTGTGCGGGGTGAAGCACAGGCCGGGAGGCCTGTGCCACCAAACGATACCAACCGCCCCGGGCGGTGATACAATCGCCGGCGGGTCGTTCCGGTGGTTGCGGAGCCGGCCGTCATGGCGTTCGTCGTCAACACCCGGCACGAGGCGGCCGGCGACCGGCCCGGCGACGTACTCGAACTGACCGACACGGCCGGCACCGTCCGGGCCGAGGTCTGGCCGGCGTGGGGGTTCAACTGCCTCCGCTGGCAGGTCCGGCAACCCGGCGGCGACTGGGGCGATCTGCTCTACCACGCCCCGGACTGGGCGACCAACCCGGTGCCGACCCGCAGCGGCCAGCCGATCCTGTTCCCGTTCCCCGGGCGGCTGCGGGACGGCCGGTTCACCTTCGACGGCAAGACGTACCAGCTCCCGCTCAACGACTCGACCAAGACGCACGCCATCCACGGGTTCACCCCGCGGAACCGGTGGCACGTCGCCGACGCCGGCGGCGGGCCGGACGCGGCCACGGCGACCGGCCGGTTCAACGTCTGGGAGGACCTGCCGGAGGCGGTGGGGCTGTGGCCGTCACACCCGGAACTACACGTCACCTACCGGCTGACCGCCGACCGGCTGCGGGTCGAGGCCCGGGTCGACAACCGCGGCCCGCACCCCCTCCCGTTCGGCCTCGGCTACCACCCGTACTTTCGACTGCCGGGGGTCACTGACCCCGACGTGAGCCGGTACATGTTGCAGGCGAACGCCGGCCGGGTGTGGCAGGTGGACGGGGAGAACCTGCCGACCGGGGTGACGCGGGAGGTTGTCGGCGAACTCGACTTCCGCCGGCCGCGGCCGGTCGGCGGTGTCCAACTGGACAACGTGCTGACCGGCGTGACCTCGCAGCCCGAGGCCGACGGGCTGCGGGAACTGGCCGTCCTGTCGCACCCGGATACCGCCGGCCGGCTCCGCATCCTAGCCGACCCGGCGTTCCGGGAACTCGTCCTGTTTACCCCGCCGCACCGGCAGGCGGTGGCCGTCGAGCCGTACACCTGCTCGGCCGACGCGGCCAACTTGGCCGCCCGGGGTATCGACTCCGGCTGGCGGACGGTCCCGCCGGGCGGGTCGTGGGCTGCCGCCGTCGAGTACCGGTGGGGGGCGGCTTGAGTGCGAAAAGACTGGCCCGCTGACGACGCAGAAAAGACGCAGATGAAGTCGGATTGAAAACACCGATTTCGTTCTGATCTCGGTTTCATCTGCGCTGAAATCCGCGTCATCAGCGGGCCAGTCTTGTTCCCGCCTCCCGCGTTTGCACCCGGGGCGAACCCGAACTACCCTTGCGCGAATTTGCCGGCGCGGCCGGCCGCCGGGTGGGGGCGGGGATGTTCGGGACGGTGGCCCTCGGCAAGTACCGGCTGCTCCGCCCGCTCGGGGCCGGGACCAACGCCGCCGTCTACCTGGCCGAGCCGGTCGGCCGGCCGGGCGAGCGGGTGGTTGTCAAGCGGGTCCACCCCGAGGCGGCCGCCCACCCGACGTTCGCCCGGCTGTTCGCCGCCGAGGTCCGGTCGCTGGCCAACCTCGCCCACCCGTACATCGTCGGCCTCATCGACGCCGCGGCCGCCGACCCCGGCGGGCCGGCTCTGGTCCTGGAATACGTCCCCGGGATCACCCTCGAAGCCGTCCTCGACCGGGACAAGTGCCTGGAGCCGGAGCGGGCGGCCCGGCTGCTCGGCTGCCTCTGCCACGCCCTCCAGGCGGCCCATTCGTCCGGTGTGGTCCACCGCGACCTGAAGCCGGCCAACCTAATGGCCACCGCCGCCGGCACCCCGGCCGAGGCGGTCAAGGTGATGGACTTCGGGTTCGCCGGGTTCGCCGCCCGCCCGCACCTCCAACTCGCCGACCTGACCGGCCGCGGCCCGGTCTGGGCGATCGGCACCCCGGCCTACGTCAGCCCGGAGATGGTCCGCGGCGACACCGTCGACACCCGCAGCGACCTGTACGCCGTCGGGGTCATCCTGTTCGAGCTGCTGACCGGCCGGCTGCCGTTCGCCCACCCCGACCCGAACCGGCTGCTGGCGGCACAAGTGAACGAGGCCCCGCCCCGGTTCGCGGCCCTCGGGTGCGGCCACGTCCCGGCCGGGGCCGAGGAGGTGGTCCGGCTGGCCCTGGAAAAATTCCCGAACGAGCGGCCGCAGACCGCCCGCGAACTGGCCGAGGCGTTCGGCCGGGGCCTCGGCGACCCCGACCTGTGGGACCGGACCGCCCCGGCCGGGTGGGACGGAGCCGCGCCGGCGGCCGTCCCGGCGTTTTTCGCCGAGCGGCCGGCCGACCCGTTCCGGGTGGCCGACGTGTTCGAGGTGGCCACCCCCGAGCGGCTGGCCGCGGCCAAGCTGAAGGGGTTCGTGGACGACGCCGGCGGGCAGGTGGTGGCCAGCGAGCCGGGGCTGGTCGTCCTGCGGGTCGGGCTGCCGGACGGGGCCACCCCGCCGCCGGTCGGCGGCAGCGGCCTGTTCGGCTGGCTGGCGGCCCGGCGGCGGTCGGCCGCCCGCGGGGCCGAGCCGGTCGAGGTCGAGCTGAACATGGAGAAGCCCGACCCGTCCCAAGCCCGGCTGCGGGTGACGGCCACCTGCCGGCCGGTCGCCGGGTACGAGCCGGCCCACCTGCCGGGGTGGCAGGCCCGGTGCGACAAAATTCACGTCCTGCTTCGACAATACCTCGGCGGGTAACGCGGAACGCGGAAACCGGGGCGCGGAGCGAAGGCCGGGCCGCCGGTCTCGGTCCCGCCCCCCGGATCGGGTTCCGTACACTGCCCCCACTCTCCCGACCCGGCGTCCACCGAGGTAAGGGCCATGAAGCGGATCGGGATTCTCACGGCCGGGGGCGACACCCCGGCCCTGAACGCCACCATCCACGGGGCCGTCACCCGGGCCTGCCAGAGGAGGGCCGAGGTCCTCGGGTTCATCAAGGGGTTCAGCGGGCTATTCAACCCCCGGGTCCCGCACGTCCACCTGAACCCGTTGTACACCCCGATCCCGGAACTCGACCCGACCCTCGGCGGCACGCTGATCGGGGCGTCCCGGGACTACGTCGACGCCGACGACACGGCCGCCGTCGAGGTGATCGCCGACCGGCTGAACCAGCTCCGGGTCGAGGGGCTGATCTGCGTCGGCGGGGACGGCACCCTCAACGGGATGCAGGCCCTGTGCGACCGGCTGCCGACGGTGCTGGCCCCGAAGACGATCGACAACGACCTCGGGCTGAACTACCCGTCCGAACCCGACGAGTGGGTGCGGGTGCCGGACGGCGAGGACCCGCCGGCCGGGGCCGCCGCGGTCGAGGAGAAGGCCGGCCACCGGTACGCCCGTCTGCCCAGTCGGAACCGGTTCGACCTGGACCAGATGGTGAACTACGTCACCCCGGGCTACGCGACGGCCGTGTTCGTGTCGGCCCAGGGCGTCCAGCGCATCCGGACGACCGCCGAGAGCCACCGGCGGATCGCCATCGTCGAGGT
Source organism: Gemmataceae bacterium (assembly GCA_019747685.1). Classification (GTDB taxonomy): domain Bacteria; phylum Planctomycetota; class Planctomycetia; order Gemmatales; family Gemmataceae; genus Urbifossiella. The sequence goes on along the minus strand of JAIEQN010000886.1, from coordinate 708 downwards.
GATGGGCCGGCACTCCGGGTACATCGCCCTCGGGGCGGCCTACGGCCAGCCGGACCTGCTCTTGGTGCCCGAGAGCCGGCTGGACGTGGACAACCTGGTCGAGCGGGTGAAGGAGATTTACGACCTCCAGAAGCACGTCGTCATCGTCTGCGGGGAGGGGATCGTGGACGCCAACGGCCAGGAACTCGGGGCCGAGCTCGACTCGACCGACCCGGCCGGGAACGTGGTCCTGACCGGGGCGTCGGAGGCCCTCCGGTCGGTCCTCATCAAGCGGCTCGGGGACTCGTACTTCACCAGCAAGCGGCGGAACGAGAGCGCCAAGGCGGCGGTCTTCACCCGGAAGCTGGGGCACACCCAGCGGGGCGGCCGGCCGGTCCAGTTCGACCGGTTCCACGCCGCCCAGCTCGGCGGGCACGCCGTGGACATGCTGCTGGGCGGGCAGCTCAACGCCGTGTCGATCCTCCAGTACACCCGGGACAAGGGGTTCCACGTCGGCGAGGTGTACGCCAACGACTTCCGGGACCGGTGGGGGCTGATCCACGCCCGGCAGATGCACCCGAACTTCTACGACGCCGACCACCTCCGCCCGAGCCAGACCGGGATCGACTACCTGCACCCGATCTTCAGCAGTGCCGTCGGGGCGGACGACGTGGAGGTGATGCGGTCGGCCCTGTTCGACCCGAGCCACCTGAAGATGCCGTACCACTC
>JAIEQN010000860.1 GCA_019747685.1 Gemmataceae bacterium | reverse complement strand
CCGGGGGCGATCAAGAGCCAGAACCGGGGCGGGAAGGGGGACAAGCCGGGGGTGCGGACGAAGTTCGCCCGGGTGGTCCCGCCGGCGATCGAGCTGGTGAACTGGGAGGAGGTCGACGGCAAGGCCCCGAAGCGGGAATCGGCCGACGGGAACGGCACCCTGTTCGCGTGAGGCGGCATGGCCCCGGACGCCCCGAGTGCGGCGGAGTTGGAGACGAACCCCGTCGTGCAAGCGGCGTTCGCGGCCGCGTGGGCGGATTCGCTCGCCGACGACCAGGCGCTACGGCACGAGGAGGGCGGGTTCATCTACTACGACCCGACGACCGGTGACATCACGGTACGGCGGGCGATGCCCGGCGGGATGCTGTATCTGAACCTGGACAGCCCGCCGACCGTCCCCGGGTCGTACCTGGTGGCGACCCACCACACCCACGCATTCCCGGCCGCCCTCGGGCACGACCCATCGCCGAGTTCGGACGACTTCGAGGAGGCGGACGGGTCGGGGGTGCCGTGGTTCGTCGTGACCGAACTGGGCGTGTTGGTGGTCGGGCCGGACCGCCGCGTCGGCGGGCTGACCGGGCCGCCGGGGTATCCGATCAAGGGAGGTGCCGCAATGTCCGCAACCGTGATGACGCCGACCGTGACTCGCCAGCAGGCGATCCTGATCGCCGAGGCCGACGCCGTCCCGCTGTTCGGGAACGATCTGAACGTCCTGACCCTCGAAGCCGCGCTGCACGACGACGGCTGGCACGTCGAGTACCACATGCGGCGGCCGCGGTGGGCCGGCGGCGGGCCGCACTACGTTATCGACGCCGACACCGGGGTGATCAAGTCGAAGAAGTATTACCAGTAGCAACCGACGAGCACGGCGAATACCCGCAGCAGGATTTACGACATGGGCGCGTTGGGCACGGCGAGCCGGAACGGGCAGTATCGGACCGAGGACATCCAGGTCCTCGAAGGCTTGGAGCCGGTCCGCAAGCGGCCGGCTATGTACATCGGCGGCGTCGATTCCAAGGGGCTACACCACCTGGCGTGGGAAATCCTCGACAACGCCGTCGACGAGTACATCAACGGGTACGCCGACCACATTACGGTGATATTACATAAAGCCGGCGACGCCCTGACCGTTACCGACAACGGCCGGGGCATACCCGTCGAGATTCATCCCAAGCACAAAAAGAGCGGGCTGGAGCTGGTCCTCACCGTCCTCCACGCCGGCGGCAAGTTCGGCGAGACGGACAGCGGGTACGTGCACTCCGGCGGGCTCCACGGGGTCGGGGCGTCGGTCGTCAACGCCCTGTCCCGGAAGCTCGTGGCCACCGTCAAGCGGGACGGGTTCGAGTACCGCCAGGCCTACGCCCGGGGGGTGCCGCAGTCGAAGGTCGAGAAGGTCGGACCATTCCGCGGCCACGGCACCAGCATCACCTTCGAGCCGGACGAAACGATCTTCAAGACCACCCGGTTCGACGCGGACACCATCAAGGCCCGGCTGGAGGACATGTCGTTCGTCCACGCCGGGCTGTCCATCACCTTCAAGGACGAACACGGCGGCCACACCTACGAGTTGGCCAACCCGGGCGGGCTGCCGGCTTTCCTCCAGAAGCTGGTGAAGGACGGGGGCAAGCCGGCCGTGACCGAGGCCGCGTTCAGCGCCGCCCGCGAGACCGGTAGCAAGATCGAGGTGGCGCTCCAGTGGACCGAGTCCACCGAGGAGACGTACCGGTCATACGTCAACGGAATCCGCACGCCCAACGGCGGGACCCACGAGAACGGGCTGAAGGGTGCGTTGCGGAAGGCGGTTAATAGTTACATCGAAACCCACGACATCAAGATCAAGGGCCTCAAGATTACCTCCGACGACATCCGCGAGGGGGTGGTGGCGGTGCTGTCGGTGTTCGTCCGCGAGCCGCAGTTCGAGGGGCAGACCAAGCAGCGGCTGAACAACCCGGAGATGGACGCGGCCGTCGACAACTTCGCCCGGCCGGCCCTCGAGGCGTGGCTGAACAACAACAAGACGGCGGCCGACGCAATCATCGGGCGGATCGTCCTGGCGGCCAAGGCCCGGGAGGCGAGCCGGGCGGCGGTCAGCGAGGTCAAGCGGAAGACGCCGGGCAGCCGGCGGCTGAGTCTCCCGGGGAAGCTGGCCGACTGCAAGAGTACCGACCGCGACCACACCGAGCTGTTCATCGTCGAGGGCGACTCGGCCGGCGGGTCGGCCAAGCAGGGGCGGAACAACAACACCCAGGCGGTGTTGCCGCTGCGGGGTAAAATCCTCAACGGCGAGGACCTGCCGACGAGCCGGGTGCTGGCGAACCAGGAGATGGCCGACCTGGTCACCGCCGTCGGGACGAGCGCCGGCGACAGGTTCCACTACGACGGGCTGCGGTACGGGAAGATCATCCTGTTGATGGACGCCGACGCCGACGGGCATCACATCACCACGCTGATGTTAGACTTCTTCTTCCGCCACGCCCCGGAGTTGATCCGCAAGGGGCACGTGTACATCGCCCAGCCGCCGCTCTACCGGATCGACGTGGGCAAGGAGACACACTGGGCGAAGGACGACGAGCACAAGGAGGAAATCCTGGCCGGGCTGCGGGCCAACGCCAAGGCCGACATCACCCGGTTCAAGGGCCTCGGCGAGATGCCGTTCAAGGTGCTGGCCCAGACCACCCTCGACCCGCGGAGTCGGACCCTGCTGAAGGTCGAGATTGATAGCAACCTGGACGCCCACGACGCCTTCAAGGAGCTGCTCGGGAGGGACGCCGAACACCGGTACAAGTTCATCATGGAGAAGGCCGACCAGGCCATCGCCGAGGAGCTGGACGTGTAGCCGGCCCGGCGGGAGGTGCCCCGATGTCCGCCCGCGACCTCCCGCCGCCGGCCGCCTCCGGGCCTCTCTTGCCGTGGCTGTTGGTGGCGCTCGCCCCGACCAACCGCACCCGGGTCAAACAGCTCCTCCGCCACCGGCAGGTCCACGTCAACGGCGTCCCCGTCACCCGCCACGACCACCCGCTCAAGCCGGGCGACCGCGTCTCGATCGGCGACGGCCGGCGAGCCCGGGGCGTGAGACCGGGGAGCCACCCCACGCTCCCGGTCGTGTACGAAGACGAGGCGGTCGTGGTGGTGGACAAGCCGGACGGGCTGCTGACCGTAGCCACCGACGCCGAGAAGCACGACACCGCGTTCGTCCGGGCCACGGCCCAGTTCGGCCGGGTCTACGTCGTCCACCGGCTCGACCGGGAAACGTCCGGGCTGCTCCTGTTCGCCCGGTCGGCCGAGGCCCGGGACCGGCTCCAGGCCGGCTGGGACGCGGCCGAAAAGACCTATCAGGTCGTGGCCGAGGGGACGCCCCGGCCGGCCGAGGGTGTGATCGACAACTACCTGGCGGAGATGAACAACCTGCGGGTGCGGGCGGTGCCGGCCGACGCACCCGGGGCGAGGCGGGCCGTTTCCCGTTACCGCGTGGTCGAGGCCGGCCGGCGGTACTCGCTGGTGGGGGTGGTCATCGAGACCGGCCGGAAGCACCAGATTCGGGTTCACATGGCCGGCCTCGGCTGCCCGGTGATCGGCGACCAAGCCTACCGGGCGAAGTCCGACCCGGCCGGCCGGCTCGGGCTGTACGCCCACCGGCTCGCCTTCCCGCACCCGACCACCGGCGAGCGGGTCGAAGTCGAATCGCCACTGCCGCCGGTGCTGAGAAAAACACTGGCCCGCTGATGACGCAGACTTCGGCGCAGATGAAATCCGATCAGAACCATGAATTTGATTTGATCCTGATCTCATCTGCGCCGAAGTCTGCGTCATCAGCGGGCCAGTGTTATTTTTTCCTCCGGCCCACCGTCTTCCGTCGCAGCCGAAAGTCGTCCCCGCCGTGGAAGGTGACGAGCACCGCCCCCGGGCCGGCGTACCGGTCGAACAACTCGGCCGTCACCCCCTCCTCGTCCGGCCACGGGTAGGCGAACACCACGTCGAAGTCGTCCACCTCCAGCCCGAGTTCGGCGTAGGCGGCGTCGGCCTCGGTGGTGAACCAGGCGTACTCGCCGGCCGCGTACACCCGGTTCTCGGCCCCCGGCGGGACGAAGCTACCGGCCACGAACTCGGCGGTCAGCCCGTGGTCGTCGGCCAGCCGCCGGGCCTCGGCCACCAGCTCGGCCTCGACCTCGATCCCGACCGCCTCGAAGTCGAGCATCGCAGCCAGGCAGGTGACGGCCCCGAACCCGCTCCCCCACTCGCAGAACCGGGTGCCGCGGGCGAGCGGGTTCTCGGCCACCGCCCGCAGGACCCGGTAGGCCGGCTCGAAGTTCGACGGGACGAACGCCGGGACCCGGGACCAGACCTGGAAGTCGCTGATCCGCCGGTCGGCGTCGCGGATGAACCGCCGGACCTCGGGCGGGATGGCACCGTCGGTCCGCGGGATTTCGAGGTCGGTAAGGGGCATGCGGTCCGGGCTCGGGTCGCGTCAGCTCACGGCCGCCTTCTGCCGCTCGAACTTCTTCCGGTCGCCTTCCTTCAGAAACACCTTCCGCATCCGGTGGGCGGTCGGCGTCACTTCGACCAGCTCGTCGTCCTCGATGTACTCCAAGGCGGCCTCCAGCGCCAGCTCGACCGGCGGCTTCAACGGCACGTTCTTGTCCGCCCCGGCCGACCGCATGTTGGTCAGGGCCTTCAGCCGGGTGACGTTCACCCCCATGTCCTTGTCCCGGGCGTTCTCCCCCACCACCTGCCCCTCGTACACGTCCTCCATCGGCCGGACGAACAGCACCCCCCGCTCCTGCAACCCCTCGATGGCGTAGGCCGTCGCCTTCGCCGTCTCGGTCGAGATCATCACCCCGTTCGCCCGCCCGGCCACCGCCCCCTTGACCGGCCGGTACTCGAGGTAGTTGTGGTGCATGATCGCCAGGCCCTGCGTCGCCGTCAGCATCTTCGTCCGCAGGCCGATGAGGCTGCGGGCCGGGATGTGGAACTCGATGTGGGTGCTGTTGCCGTGCCCGCCCTCCATCTTCACGCACTCGCCCTGCCGCTCCAGCACCAGCCGCATGACCGCGTTCGACTGCTCGTTCGGGACCTCCACGACCAGGTACTCGTAGGGCTCGTGCTTCTTCCCGTCGACCTCCTTGATGATGACCCGCGGCTTGCCGACGGCCACCTCCGCCCCCTCCCGCCGCATCGTTTCGAGCAGGACGCCGAGGTGCAGCAGCCCCCGCCCGCTGACGATGAACTCGCTCTCCCGCTCGCCCGGCTGGACCCGCAGGGCGACGTTGTGCTGCAACTCCCTCTCCAGCCGGTCGCGGAGCTCCCGGCTGGTCAGCGGCTTGCCGTCCCGGCCGGCGAACGGCGAGTCGTTCACCTTGAACAGCATGTCCAGGGTCGGCTCGTCGATGGTCAGGGGGGGCAGCGGGTTCGGCTTCTCGAACTCGCAGATGGTGTCGCCGATGTCGGCGTCGTCGATGCCGACGACGGCGCAGATGTCCCCGGCCCGGACCTCGTCCACCTCCTTGCGGCCGAGCCGGTCGTACTCCTGGACCTGGACGACGGTGTCGCCGAACGTGCTGCCGTCCTTCTGCTTGACCACCGTGACCCGCTGGTTCTTCTTGATCCGCCCGGCGGCCACCCGGCCGACCACGATCTTGCCCAGGAACTCGCTGTACTGGAGGTTCGTCACCTGCAACTGGAGCGGGCCGTCCGGGTCCACGTCCGGCGGCGGGACGGTATTCAGGATGGCGTCGAACAGCGGCCGCAGGTCCTTGCCCGGCACCGTCATGTCGGTGGTGGCGATGCCGTTGCGGCCGCTGGCGTAGATGATCGGGAAGTCGGCCTGTTCGTCGTTCGCCCCCAGCTCGATGAACAGGTCGAACACCTGGCTCACGACCTCCTCGACGCGGGCGTCCGGGCGGTCGATCTTGTTGATGACGACGATCGGCTTGAGGCCCACGGCGAACGCCTTCCGCAGGACGAACCGCGTCTGCGGCAGCGGCCCCTCGGCCGCGTCGACCAGCAGGAACACCCCGTCGGCCATCCGCAGGATGCGCTCGACCTCGCCGCCGAAGTCGGCGTGCCCGGGGGTGTCGATCAGGTTGACCTTCACGTCCCCGAGGCGGATGGCGCAGTT
>JAIEQN010000397.1 GCA_019747685.1 Gemmataceae bacterium | reverse complement strand
GGTCACGTCCCCATGACGTGGTAGCCGCAGTCGACGTACAGGATTTGCCCGGTCACGGCCGAGGCCAGCGGGCTGCACAGGAACAGCACCGCGTCGGCCACCTCGGTCGGCTCGATCGGCCGCCGCAGCGGCGAGTGCGCCGCCGCGTGTTCGACCGACTTCTCGAACTCCCCCGGCCGGATGCTCCGGGCCGCCCGGCTCGCATACGGCCCGGCCGAGATCAGGTTCACCCGCGTCCCCTTGTCCCCCACGAACCAGGCCAACTGCCGGGCGTCGTGGTCGAGCGCCGCCTTGGCCGTGCTCATCCCCCCGCCGTAGTACGGGACCACCCGCTCGCCGCCGATGTACGTCAGCCCGACCACGCTCCCGCCGCCCGGCCGCCCGGCCATGTACGGGGCCGCCGCCCGGGTCAGGCTGACCAGCGAGTACGCGCTGATCCCCATCGCCTCGTGGTACGCCTTCCGGCTGGTCTCGATCAACGGCTTGGTGATCTCCCGGCTGAAGGCCATCGAGTGGATGAGGATGTCGATCCCGCCGAACTCCTGGCCGACCGCGTCGACCATGCCCGTGATGCTGTAGTCGGTGGTGAGCTTGGCGTAGGCCCGCTGGGTCGCCGGGGGGAGTTCGTCCAGCTTCACGTCGGCCATGGTGTCGTAGCCGGCGTCGCACGGCAGGACCTTGGCCGGCTTGAACTCCGACCCGTCCGGCAGGAGCCGGCTCTCCCGGTCCATGTCCCGGGTCAGGACGCCCTCGACGATCCCGACCACCCGCGGGTGGCAGGCCAGGACGACCGTGGCCCCGGCCGCCCGGAGGGCCTTGGAGATGAACCAGGCGAAGCTCTCGTTGTCGCCGACCCCGGTGACCAGGGCCACCTTGCCCGACAGGTCGATCGTTACCACCGCAGGTCCTCCGGAAACGACGCGGCACGCGGCCGTTGCGGGTCCGCGTGCCGTTGTATCATCCCGGGCCGGCCGGGGCACCCCGAACCGCTACCGCGCCGGGTCGGTGGTGAACACCTTCACCTCCCCGAACTTGATCCGCTCGTCCGGCGGGAGCTTCTGCCGGGCGTCGTCGGCCCGGCCGCAGGCGGCCACCAGCGTCCGCCCGTCCGGGCTGAACGCCAGGGCGACCGGCGGCCCCTTCGGGAAGTCCTGGAGGTCCTCCAGCCGGCGGCCGGTCGCGGCGTCGAGCAGGACCACCCGCTTGGGGTTCTTCCCCTCGTCGTACTCGACCGCGGCCGCCAGCGTCTTCCGGTCCGGGCTGAACGCCAGCGCGTGGATCGTACTCTTCCCGCCGCGGCCGACCGGTTCCGTCCGCGACTTCTCCTGGTAGGTCGCCGCGTCCCAGAGGATCACCGTCCCGTCGGCCCCGCCGGTGGCGATCACCGTCCCGCCCGGCGACCACGCCACCGCCGTCACCGGCCCCTTGTGCCCGACCAGGTTGCCGGGGTTCGAGTCGGGCCCGGGCCACACCCCGGCCACCCCGACCACCCCGTCGGCGTCCGGGCTGGTCGGCTGGATTTGGGCCAGTCGCTTGCTGTCCGGCGACCACGCGACCCCGGCCGGCAGCTTGCCGATCAGGGGTTTCGGTTCGTCCGGGCCGGTGGCGAAGGCCGCCCCGTTGGCCTCGTCCCACGCCCGGAACCCGGCCGTGTGCCCGTTGCTCAGGGCCAGCCACTTCCCGTCCGGGCTGAACGCCACCGCCGCGGCCCGGTCGAACGGGACGGCCGGCTGGGCGCCCCGCCACGGCCCGGGCCGGCCGGCCTTCGGCACGTCGTACCGGACGACCGCGTCGTCCCCGGCGACGGCGAACGCCGCCCCGTCGGGGGTGAAGGCGACCGCCCGGGCCGACTCCTTCCCCCGGCGGAGGGTCGGGCCGGCCTTGAGCGTCGCCGTGTCCCACAGGACGACGGCCGCATCCGGGCCGGGGTTGGCGACGGCGAACGTCTTCCCGCCCGGGGCGAAGGCGGCGGCCGACGCGAACCCGTCCGGCCGGTCGAACGCCCGCTGCTCCCACCGGTCGTCGGCCGACATCCGGCCGGTGCCGGGCGCCGCGGCCGGCACCGGCTTCTGGCCGGGGCCTTCCACCGGGGCCAGCTTCCGCCGGTCCCACACCCGCAGCCCGCCGCCCTTGCCGTCGGCGGTGGCCGTCCCGGCGACCATCACCAGCCCGTCCGGCGAGATGGCCAGCGACTGCACCACCTCCTCGGGCGGCAGCCCGAGGGTGGACGAGATCATCCAGTTGTCGGGTGAAGACCCCTCCTGCTCGGTGAACACCTCGACCTGGGTGATCCCCTTGTCCCCACCGGCGGCCGGCGGGTGCCGGACCCCGGCCGCGAGCCGCTTCCCGTCCGACCGGAAGGTCAGCGCCGTGACCGGCCCGGACAGCTTCACCCGCTTCCGCTCCTTGTACGTCGCCCCGTCCCAGATCACCACCATCCCCCTGTCATCGGCGGTGGCGATCCGGCCGTCCGGCGACCAGGCCACGGCCGTGACCGGGTCGGGGCCGTGGGGCAGGAAGGCCATCGGCTCGCCCGACCCGCCGCCCCACACCTGGGCGTACCAGTGGGTCGCCTGCTGCGGGTCCGGCCGGTCGCCCGCCTTCGCCGGCCACCTCGGGTCGATCTTGTTGTTGGGGATGAACACCAGCCGCCCGCCGTCCGGCGAGTAGGCGACGCCGGCGTGCGGCTTGTCGACCTTCGGGGCGTCGGCGAGCGGGCCGAACTGGGACGTGCCCGGCTCAAAGCCGTCGACCCACGTCATCGCCCACACCGATCGGCCGTCGGTGAGCGCGAGCCGGTAGAACACGGGCGGCCCGACGATCCCCTCTCGGCCGCCGTCCGGGCCGAACGCCACGGCCGTCGGTGCGCCGCCCCGGGCCGGGTACGACCGGACCGTCTTCCCGGTCGCGGCTTCGAGCAGGGTAGTCCCGCCGGCCCGGCTGACGGCCAGCAGCCGGCCGTCCGGGGAGTACGCCACCCCGGCCGGGTGGTTCGGCTCGATCCCCGTCATGTGCGGGTAATCGAAGGTATGCTCCCACAGGGTCTTCAGGGTGGCGGCGTCCCGGGCCACAACCTCGCGGGTCGGCCGGCCGACGGCGAACGCCTTCCCGCCCGGGGCGAAGGCGACCGAGTGAACCGGGTCGGTGTCCTTCGGCCGCGGCCGCTCCTGCCAGGCCCACAGGTCCTGGTTCCGCTCGACGACCGCCGGCGGGTCGGCCTTCGGGGGTGGCGGAGCCGGCTCGGGGGTGAGGGCGAACACCTTCACCTCGCCGGCCTTGGGCGGGTCGGCGATGACCGGCAGGCCGTCCCGGTGGCCGGTCCCGGCCGCGAGCTGCTTGCCGTCCGGGCTGAAGGCGAGGGCGGAGACCGCCAGCCCGGGGGCGAAGTCGTCGAACCGCCGCAGCTCCTTGCCGGTCGCCGCGTCGAACAGGTACACCCGGGGGTCGTACCGGCCGACCCGGGTGATGCGGCTCGGCACCCACACCCCGACCGCCAGCGTCTTCCCGTCCGGGCTGAAGGCGACGGCGGTCGGGGTGCCGGGCATGGCGAGCCGCTTCGGGCCGCGCAGCGGCCCCCGCTCGATCCGGTCGGCGGCGTCCGGCGGGGCGACCTTCGGCTCGCCCCACAGGGCGATGTGGTCGGTGTAGGCGGCGGCGAAGGTCTTCCCGTCCGGGCTGTAGGCCGCGGCCATCGGCCCGCCGCCGGGGGCGGATTCGGCCAGCGCCTGCACCCGCTCCCCGGTCTGGGCGTTCCAGACGGCGAAGCCGACCCGGGCCGGCTCGATGAACACCCCGACGCCGACCACCTTCTTGCCGTCCGGGGAGAAGAATACGTCCCTCGGGTAGGACCCCTCTCGCACTGTCAAGCCGATGGTCGTCCCGACGCTCGGCCCGTGCTGATCGCCCAGCCGGGCCGGCTCGAACCCGGTGGTCGTGTCGTACACCCGCACCTCGTCCCCGGGGCGGACGGCGTACCGCTTGCCGTCCGGCGAGAACCGGACGACGTGCCATCCCTTGTCGGTCTTCGGCCGGGGCCGGGCCGGGGCGCCGGGGCCGACACCGATGTCCCTCCCCGACTCGGGCTCGCGGATCGTCACCCCCGTCGGCCCCATTACCCAAAGACTATCTTGGGCCGGCGCGGTGATCATCCGGACCCCGGCCTTCTCATCCGGGACCGGGACTTCACTGGCCGGTTGATGGACGAACCGGGCGGCCTCTCCGAGGGCCGTCCACCGCACCTTGCCGGTGGCCGCGTCGTGGACCGTCACCTTGCCGCCGGCGACCACCGCGTACTGCTTGCCGTCGGTGGAGAACGACACGTCGGCGACGTACCCCGGGGCGTCGATCGTCATCTTCGCCTCCGGCTTGGCCGCCTCCCCCTTCCCGCCCCCGCCGGGCGGGGCCGGACCGGTCCCATTCGCCGCCCACATGATGCCGCCGCCGGCCAGCAGGCCGGCCGCGAGGATCGCCCCCAACCCGAGCTTCCACGTTCCCGCGTTCATGGCCCGCACCACCCCTTCGGCGAGTGCCTGGGCCGTTGTGGAAAGGACCGGCGAAGCCGACCCACGGGCGAACGCCTCGGCTGCGGCGAGCGTCACCCGGGCGAGGTCGGCCGACACCGGCTCGGCCGCCGCCAGGACGCCCAGCCCGGCCGCCGGCAGGGCCACCCCGCGGCGGCTCAGCCGGTCGGCCAGGAGCTTCCGGGCCTGGTGCAGCCGGGCCGCGACCGTGCCGTCCGGCAGGCCGAGTTCCCGGGCCGCCTCGGACCGGGTCTTCCCCCCGAGGTCGCACAGGACGACCGGCAACCGGAGCTTGTCCGGCAACCGGGCCAGCTCGGCGTCGATGACCGAGCGGAGTTCCCCATGCTCCGGCGAGCCGGGGGCGTAAGCCCCCGGATACCCCGGGGCATCCCCGGCCTCACGGCCGGGGCTCGCCATGCGGCTCATCTCCCGCCTCCACCGCCGGGCCGCCGCCACCTTCGCCTTCTTGGCCGTCCGGACCGCCACCCCGTACAGCCAGCCGCCGACCGCCCCCGGCGGGCGGATGCACCCCGCCCTCCGGGCCAGGACGAGGAAGACGGCCTGGAAGGCGTCGTCGGCGTCGGCGTGGCCGAGCGCCCGGCGGCAGACGCCGAGGACCACCGGCCCGTGCCGGCGGAGCAGCTCGGCGAACGCCCCGTGGTCGTTCAGCCGGCTGTACCGGGTGACGAGGGCGGCGTCGGAGGCCGGGCCGTCGAGGACCAGGCCCCGGACGACCCCGCGGAGGGCGGCGGTGGACACGCGATGCCATCCCACAACGGGCACCGGGGTGGCCGGCCGGCGGGGACCGCCCCCGCCGTCGCCACCCCGTCATTGTTGCCCGCCGGGGGGAAAAGTGTTGCGGAAATGTCCCGGTCCCCCCTCTCCCCGCGGGGGAGGGGTTGGGGGGGTCGGCCAACTGCCGGGCCGGCGGTTTCGTCCGGTTTCGGGTAGTTCCCCGGGCGGTTGGTTTGGTTTCGGCCGGAATCGGATGATTCGGGCCGGGACCGGATGAGTTCGGCCCGGGGTGTGTGTCCGGGCCAGAACCATCCGGGCCGTCGCCCTACTTCCGGGTCATCTTGGCCGTCGCCGCCCGGGCGGCCGCCTTGACCTCGTCGGACGGGTCGTCGCAGGCGGCCTTGACCACCTCGGCGAACCCCGGGGTGAAGTACCCGAGGTCGCACAGGTAGCCGATGCAGTCGGCCCGGACGGCCGGGCACGGGTCGGCCTGGGCGGCGTCGAAGAGCAGCCCCTTGACCGCGTCCGACGAGGCGTGCCGGCCGCCGGCCAGGGCCTTCGCGGCCAGGAGCCGCCTCGACGGGGCGACCGCCGTCTTGAGCGCGACGGCGTGCGGCTTGATCTCCTCCGTCTGGGCGATCCCGGCCGGGACGTACCCGACCGGCAGGACCACCTCGACCGGCCGGCCCGGCGCGAGCGGGGCCGCGGACACCGGCCCGCCCGACGACGGGATGGACGGGAGCGGGATGGCGTCCGACCCGGCCGGCGGCTTGGTCGGCAGCGGGGCCGGGACCGGGATGGCCGGGGTCGGCGGGAGGACCGGCTCGACCCGGGCCGGGGCA
>JAIEQN010000039.1 GCA_019747685.1 Gemmataceae bacterium | reverse complement strand
GGCGGTCCCCCCGAAGAAGCTACCGCCAAGCTCGGACCCGACTACCCTCCCGGCAAGGTTTCGTTAGGGTTTCTAAGTCGATTGTACCGATCAACCCCCAATGGCAATGCCCGCCCTAGCTGGCCACACAGAGAGCTACCGCACCAGCCCGGCCCGGAGGGCGGCCAGCGGGTAGAAGGTGTCCCGCCACCGGACCCCGCCCCGCCACACGGTCACGGCCGCCGAGTTCGCCAGGCTCACCGCCAGCACCGGCATTGCTAGGCTGGCGTGGCCGATAAACCGGCCTGCTGGGCGTCCCGGACCTCGCGGGCGATCCGCTCGTGGATTTCGGCCACCACCGCCGCCCGACGGGTCCAGTGAACGAATGACAGATCGAACGTCACGACGGCCGGCAGGTGGTACGCTCGCGCCCCGGCCGACACCGGCTCGCCGCCCTCGGCCTCCAGGGCCGCCCGGTACGGGTCTACGGCGGTCGTATTCATGGCGTCTCCTCGATGGCGGCCAGCCAGTCGGCGGCCTCAACCCCAGTATACTCGAAGTAGGTCAGGCCGTAGTATCCCGGGTCGGGACCGACCGCGGCCATCCGACAGCGGGCGTAAAACGCCGCGGACTGCGGCAGGGAGTGCAGTCCGACCCGCCCACCCAGCCCGCCCTCCAAACTCAACCGAACGGCGTCCACGAGCAGGGCCGTCCCGACACCCACGAACCGCGGGGCCGCCGACCCCTTCAGGTTCCACGGGGCGGCTTCGAGGTAGTCGACGTACAAGGCGTCGGCGGCCGCCCTCCGGGCAGGCCGGGGCTGCCGGTCGATCGCCATCAGGCCCTGGACATCGCCCTCCGCCTCGACGGCGATCAGGTGAATCGCCCCGGACCGGGCGCCGCGGGCTTTGTTCCGCCAGTCCCAATGGCCGTGTTCCAGACCGGCCGGCCCGGCCGCCGCCGAGGCCAGGTCGCGGGCGTCCGCCCACGCGGCCTCGACCGCGTCCAGGGAATCGGCCGGGAAGTCCCGCACCACGGTCGCCGCGATGAACGGGCGGTCGGGCCGGCGGGCGTCGATCAACCGGATGGCCCGCCGCATAGTTGCTGAACCTGGCTTGCCGAGGCTACGAGACGCGAAGTCCGGAGTATCCTCGGCAGGGGCGGCCGGGTCAAGAGTCAACCCAACGATGGGCTACCGCACCAGCCCGGCCCGGAGGGCGGCCAGCGGGTAGAAGGTGTCCCGCCACCGGACCCCGCCCCGCCACACGGTCACGGCCGCCGAGTTCGCCAGGCTCACCGCCAACACCGGCAGGAACAGCGGCACCAATGGTGCGGCCAGCAGCGGCATCCGCAGCCGCACCGCCGCCACCGCCGCCGGCACCGCCAGCGACAGCAAGCCCAGCCCGGCCGCCACACCGGCCGTCGTCCCGGTCCACGGTCCGATCAGCCCCAGCAGCCAGAACCCGACCATCAGCCCCACCCCGGCCGCCACCCGGGCCAGCGAGTAGCCGGTGTGGGCGAAGTGGTTCTTCTCCAACCCCTTGACCATCGCCCACGCCCCGGGGCACCAGTCGGCGTCCGCGTCCCGCGGGGCGAAGAACACCCGCGACCGGCCGCCGGCCCGCCGCACCAGCAGCCCGAGCTTGATGTCGTCTACCACCTCCAACCGCAACGGTTCATGACCGCCGAAGGCCCGGTACGTCTCGGCCCGGGTCAGGTTGAACGCCCCGACCCCGAGGTACGCCCCCGCCGCGTCCCGGTTCACCCGGTCGGCCCGTGCGGCGATCCCGAGGCCGAACACGAGCTGGCAGACCGCCCCGGGGAAGGTCGCCCCCCGCACCCCCGGCATCAGGGTCAGGTGGTCGGCCCCGTCGGCCTCGGCCCGCCGGACCGCCCGGGCGATCACGTCCGGCCCGAGCCAGATGTCGCCGTCGGTGAACAGGAGCCAGTCGCCGGCCGCCCGGGCCGCCCCGAGGTGCAGGGCGTGGCACTTGCCCAGCCACCCGGCCGGCAGGTCGTCCACCCGGACGACTTCCAGCCGCGGGTCTTCGGCCGCCAGCCGGCGGAGGATCGGACCGGTCTCATCGGCCGACCGGTCATCGACCACCACCAGGCGCAGGCCGACGCCCCGCTGGGCCAGCAGCCGACGAACGGTCGTCTCGATCCGGGCCGCCTCGTCCCGGGCGGCGACGATAACCGTAACCGAAGGAAGTGGACCGGCTTGGTTGTCGGCCCGGGGTAACAGGCGTAGGCCGATTACGGCCCGGAGCGATTTCAGCGCCAGGAGGAGCCAAAGCCCGGCCGCGAGCCAAAAAAGGAGCTGCATCGGTGGCCTCATTAGTCTGGCCTAATCTACCAGATTAGTCCAGACTAATCAAGGCCCACTGCGGAACTACTTCACCGCTCTTCTTCACCGCCTATCATCCGCAGGATGCCCCGCAGCGGGATTTCCACCCGCTCGGGGCCGGCCGTCAGCTCGGCGTCCAGTTCGTGTAGGGCCTTCTCCAGGATGAGTAGCTCCAGCAACTCCCGGCGGGCGTCCTCTGCCGGCGGGAGCAGCCCGGCCGGGGCTGCCGCCTCCAGGTACGCCCCGACGAACTCCCGGGCGGTGTGGTGATACCAGGCGTCGGCCCACGTCCCCAGCCGGGGGATGTCCTCGTCCCGGATCACCCCCTGGGCCCGGCCGCGGCGGAGGGACAGCCCCAGCAGGGTGCTCCGGACGGCGTAGTCGAACGACCGGATCATGGTGGCCACGTCCCGCAGCGGCGACCGCTTCACCCGCCGGTCTTCCACCGTCCGCCCGGCCTCCCCCTCGAAGTCGTGGACCACGAAGTCCTTGCCGGTGTGCAGCAGCCGGGCCAGGTGGTAGTCCCCGTGGATGCGGACGCGGAACCCGCCCAGTTCGTCCTTGAGGAGTACCCGGGACCGTCGGAGCAGGTCCGGTTCGAGGACGACCAGCCGGGCGGCCAGCTCCCGGGCCGGGTCGGGTAGCGACGGTCCCTCGGCCTCCAGCCGCCGGACCAGCTTCCCGGCCATGTTCCGCATCTGCTGGTAGACCGACCGCTGGTAGAGCTTGCCGAACGCCTCCGGGGCGAACGCCGGGCCGGGGGCGGCGGCCAGGGCGGCGTGCATCTCGGCCGCCCGCCGGCCCAACAGCCGGGCCGCCTCGGCGAACCCGCCGGCGATCTCCGCCCACCCGGCCTCGGCTTCGCGGACATCGGGGGCCGGGCCGGCCAGCGGCGGGGCTTCGGGCGGCCGCGGGGCGGCCTCCTGGGACAGGGCGGCCACCCGCTCGAAGTACCGGCCCAGCTCGTCCACCGCGTACTGCCAGGCCGTCCCCTGGTTCGGGACGAACTTGTACAGCACCGCCAGGGTGGCCGGCTCGACCCCCCGCCGGCGGTACTCGATCGACCCGACCACCGGGGCGAAGGCGTCGAACCGGCCGCCGGCCGCCACCGCCCGGCCGATCTCGACCGCCGGGCTGAGCCCGTCCTCGACCCGCCGCAGGGTCTTCAGGATGTACTTCTCGCCGTAGACGACCGACAGGGTGTGGCGGTTGTTCCGCATCACCCAGACGGTCAGGGCGTCGAGGGCCTCCACGGCGGCCGGGTCGGGGCCCGGCCCGGGGGCGACCGGGGCGAAGGCCAGCTCGCCGCCCTGAACGACCCGGGTGCGGCCGGCCAGGATCGCCCGGAGGACACCCCGGCTGCACGCCGGGACGGCCAGGGCGTCGCACAACACCCCGGCGTCGGTGCCGTTGATTCGGGCGAACCCGGCGTCGGCCATCGGGACGGACAGCTCGCCGAGCTTGTCGTCCGGGACGTAGGCCAGGGCCAGCGTCACCAGTTCCGGCACCCCCTCCCGGTACTCGGCCCGGATCAGCAGGAACCAGACCGGCACGTCCTTCGGGCCGGCCGGGACGGCCTGCTGGATGTACGCCGCCACCACCGGCGAGCCGGACGTGCCGAACCGCCGGCGGGTCAGGTAGTCGGGCAGCAGGGCTTCGAGGTCGTCGTGCCGGATCGGCTCGAACCGCTCGGCCAGGGTCAGCCGCGTCCCGGGTAGCACCGGCAGCGCCGGGGCCGCGTCCCGGTCGACCACCACCGCCGGGGCCGTGACCGGGAGGGAGAACCAGAAGAAGGAGTGCGGCCCGAGGGTGAGCAGGTACGGCAGCTCACCGATCCGGGGGAACAGGGTCCGGCCGAACACCTCCTCCGGCCGCAGCCCGGCGAACTCCCGGAGGTCGAGTTCGGCGTACTGGACGAACCGGGACAGGTTGGCGACGACCAGGATACGCTCGTCGCCGTACTCCCGGACGAAGGCGAGGATTTTCGGGTTGAGCGGGCGGAGGAACCGCAGCGTCCCGCGTCCGAACGCCTTGTGCCGCTTCCGCAGGGCGATCAGCCGCTTCATCCACCACAGGAGCGACGACGGGTTGTTCTGCTGGGCCTCGACGTTCACCGCCTCGTAGTGGTACTCGGCGTCGATGATGACCGGGAAGTAGAGCTTCTGGGGGTTGGCCCGGCTGAAGCCCGCGTTCCGGTCGCCCGACCACTGCATCGGGGTGCGGACCCCGTTGCGGTCGCCGAGGTAGATGTTGTCGCCCATCCCGATCTCGTCGCCGTAGTACAGGACCGGGGTCCCGGGCATCGAGAACAGGATGGCGTTCATCAGCTCGATCCGCCGGCGGTCGTTCTTCAAAAGCGGCGCCAGCCGGCGGCGGATGCCGAGGTTGATGCGGGCCGTCCGGTCCTCGGCGTAGGCCCGGTACATGTAGTCCCGCTCCTCGTCCGTCACCATCTCCAGGGTCAGCTCGTCGTGGTTCCGGAGGAACATGCACCACTGGCAGTTGTCCGGGATCGGCGGGGTCTGGTCGAGGATGTCGAGGATCGGGAACCGGTCCTCCTGGTGCAGGGCCATGTACAGCCGGGGCATGACCGGGAAGTGGAACGACATGTGGCACTCGTCCCCGTCCCCGAAGTACGGGAGCACGTCCTCCGGCCACTGGTTGGCCTCGGCCAGGAACATCCGGCCGCGGTACTTCTGGTCCATCCGCCGGCGGAGGGCCTTCAGGAAGACGTGGGTTTCCGGCAGGTTCTCGCAGTTGGTGCCTTCGCGCTCGTACAGGTACGGGATGGCGTCCAGCCGCATCCCGTCGACGCCCATCTCCAGCCACAGGTCCATGACCGGGAACAGGGCGTCCCAGACGGCCGGGTTGTCGAAGTTCAGGTCCGGCTGGTGGTGGTAGAACCGGTGCCAGAAGTACTGCTTGGCGACCGGGTCGAGGGACCAGTTGGACGGCTCGAAGTCCTTGAAGATGACCCGGGCGGCCTGATACTTGTCTGGGGTGTCGCTCCAGACGTAGAAATCCCGCTCCGGGCTGCCCTTCGGGGCCAGCCGGGCCCGCTGGAACCACGGGTGCTGGTCGGAGGTGTGGTTGATGACCAGCTCGGTGATGACCCGGATGCCGTGCCGGTGGGCTTCCTGGAGGAACTCCTGGAAGTCCTCCAGCTTGCCGTACCGGGGGTGGACGTTGGTGTAGTCGGCGATGTCGTACCCGTCGTCCTTGAGGGGCGACGGGTAGAACGGCATGATCCACAGGGCGGTGACCCCGAGGTCCTCCAGGTAGTCGAGCTTCTGGGTCAGGCCCTTGAAGTCGCCGTACCCGTCCCCGTCGGTGTCGTGGAAGGCCCGGACGTGGACCTGGTAGATGATCGCGTCCTTGTACCACAGGGGGTCGTCGTCGCGCATGGGGCGGGCATCCGGTCCGGAGGTGTGCCGATCCCGGCCACATTAGCGAACGGCGTGCCGGGCAGGTAGATGGGCGCCCGGCGGTGCCCGCCGGCCGGGGCATGGGGGTTGCACGGCGGCGGTTAAGAAACCCTAACGAAACCTTGCCGGGAGGGTAGTCGGGTCCGAGCTTGGCGGTAGCTTCTTCGGGGGGACCGCCGTGGCCAAGCTGCTGCCGGACGACCTGTGGGCGGTCATCGAGCCGCTGCTCCCGGCCCCGGCCCGGCCCGGCCCGAGGGGCGGTCGGCCGCCGATCGCCAACCGGCAGGCCCGGACCGGCCTCCTGTTCGTCCTCAAGACCGGGCTGCCGTGGGAGGACCG
>JAIEQN010000438.1 GCA_019747685.1 Gemmataceae bacterium | reverse complement strand
GCCCTTGATGATCCCCTCCCGGACGTGGTCGCCCGGGTAGGCCGGCATGTCGTAGCTCTCGTTGTAAACGGTCAGGTAGTAGAAGCACTCCTCGTTCCGGACGAACATGGCGTTGATCCCGTCCTCGACGACCACCGCCAGCTCGTAGGCGTAGGCCGGGTCGTAGGCCCGGCAGGTCGGGATGAGCAACGCTTGCAGGTGGCTGTGCCCGTCCTCGTGCTGGAGGCCCTCGCCGTTGAGGGTGGTCCGCCCGGCCGTCCCGCCCATCAGGAACCCCCGGCAGCGGGCGTCGGCCGCCGCCCAGGCCAGGTCCCCGATCCGCTGGAACCCGAACATCGAGTAGTAGATGTAGAACGGGATGGTGTTGACGCCGTGGGTGCTGTACGCGGTCCCGGCGGCGATGAAGCTGCACATCGCACCGGCCTCGTTGATCCCCTCCTGGAGGATTTGGCCGGTGGTACTCTCCCGGTACTCGGTGGTCGTCCCCTTGTCGACCGGGTTGTACGCCTGGCCGACGGTCGAGTAGATGCCGAACGACTTGTACATCGGCGGCATCCCGAACGTCTGCCCCTCGTCCGGGACGATCGGGACGACCAGCCTGCCGACCCGCGGGTCCCGCATGAGCTGGGTCGCCAGCACCACCCAGGCCAGGGTGGTACTCTGGCCCTTGCCGGCGATCGTCCCCTTGAAGAGCGCCTCGAACGACCGCCTGTCCGGCGGGGCGGACGGGGTGAACCGGGTGTTCCGGAACGGCTGGGGGCCGCCCAGGGCCCGGCGGCGGTCGCGGAGGTAGGCCATCTCCGGGCTGTCGTCGGCCGGCTTGTAGAACGGCGTGTCGATCAGTTGGTCGTCGGAGAACGGCAAGACGAACCGGTCGCGGAATAGCCGGAGGGCGGCCAGTATCCCCCGCTTCTCCTTGTCCGCCGGCCCCAGGTCGTTGTCGCCCGACCCCGGCTTCACGTCGATCCGGACGGACAGCTTCTTGAGCTGGTGGGTGGTGTTCTTCCCCTCCCCGCCCTCGCCCGGGAGGCCGTACCCCTTGACCGTCTTGACCAGGATGACGGTCGGCCGGCCCTTGGTGTGGACGGCCGCCTGGTAGGCGGCGTAGACCTTGAGCGGGTCGTGCCCGCCCCGCTTCAGCTTGGCCAACTGCTCGTCCGACAGGTGTTCGACCAGGGCCTTGAGTTCGGGCGTGTTGAAGAAGTGCTCGCGGATGAACGCCCCGCCCTTGACGACGTACTCCTGGTACTCGCCGTCCACCACCTCCACCATCCGCCGGGCCAGCGCCCCGGTGTGGTCGGCCCGCAGGAGCGGGTCCCAGTCGCTCCCCCAGATCACCTTGATGACGTTCCACCCGGCCCCGCGGAACACCCCTTCGAGTTCCTGGATGATCTTGCCGTTGCCGCGGACCGGGCCGTCGAGCCGCTGGAGGTTGCAGTTGATGACCCAGGTGAGGTTGTCGAGTTTCTCCCGCCCGGCGTGACTGATCGCCCCGAGGCTCTCGGGCTCGTCGCACTCGCCGTCGCCGAGGAACGCCCAGACGTGGGCCTTGTCGGTGTCGGCCAGCCCGCGGTCCCGGAGGTAGCGGTTGAACCGGGCGTGGTAGATGGACATGATCGGGCCGAGGCCCATGCTGACCGTCGGGTACTGCCAGAAGTCGGGCATCAGCCACGGGTGGGGGTAGCTGCTCAGCCCGCCGCCCGGCTTCAACTCCTGGCGGAAGTTGACCAGCTTCTCTTCCGACAGCCGGCCTTCCAGGAACGCCCGGGCGTACATCCCGGGGCTGGCGTGGCCCTGGAAGAAGACCACGTCCCCGGGGTGGTCGGCCGACCGGCCGCGGAAGAAGTGGTTGAACCCGATCTCGTACAGGGTGGCGGCGCTGGCGAAGGTGGCGATGTGGCCGCCGACGTTGGTGGTCTTGTTGGCCCGGAGGACCATCGCCAGGGCGTTCCACCGGACCAGGCTCTTGATCCGCCGTTCGAGGTCGCGGTCGCCCGGGAACGGGGGCTGGTCGTCGGCCCCGATGGTGTTGACGTAGGGGGTGGTGACGCCGCCGGGGAGCGGGTTCTGGCCGGCCCTGGCGAGCTTGGCGATGAGGGCTTCGAGGAGGTACTGGGCCCGGTCGGTCCCGCCGTGCTTGAGCACCGCCTCCATCGACTCGAGCCACTCGGCCGTTTCCTGCGGGTCGAGGTCCTCCGGCGGCCGGCCGTTGTCGCCCGTGCGGGCCAGGGCCTCGGGGGTGACGAGCATGGGCCAAAACCTCGGGGCCGGGGAATGAGGTCAGCCCGCCCGCCCGGCTCCTCGTCGGAGGGCGTCGGGGGCGGTTCGGGTGGGGGTGGCGATACGGTCGGGGGGCGCCGGTGGCTCGGCGGGCACGCCTCCGTTACGATAGGACGGCCGCTCCGGGTCGTCTATCCGGGCAGGATGCCAGGGGTTTGCACCCCTGGCTACCGTCGGTCGTCCCTCCGGGACTCCGATCACCCAGAGCCGCGGAGCGGCGACCGAATGTAGCCAGGGGTGCAAACCCCTGGTTCCGAGTGCGTCCCCTTCCCCTCCGGGGTGCGGGGGTCGCGGAACCAACACGCCATGCGGACCTTCTTGCTCCTCGCCGTCCTCGCGGCCGCCGCAACAGGGGGCTCACGCCCCCCGCTCGCCGGAGCGGACCCCCCGTCCAAGCCGGCCGTCCCGGCCCGGGCGGTCACGCTGGAGTTGACCAATTCTACGCTCCGGGACGTGGTCGCCGCGCTGACCAAGCAGACCGGGCTGCCCGTGACCTACCCCGAGGCGGCCGCGAGCCAGCCGTGCGACGCGGTGTTCAACGGCAAGCCGTTCTGGGAGGCCCTCGAACTGATCGCCGACCAGACCGGCCAGCGGATCGGGTTGAAGGGCGACGGCCGGGACATCGCCCTCGTCCCCCGGGGCAAGAGCCGGGAGGTGTCGAGCGTCGCCGGGCCGTTCCGGGTAGTCGCCCGGCAGGTGGTCGGCCGCTACCTGCTCGGCGAAGGAGCCGTCACCCACGAGGTCCGGCTCGATGTCCATTGGGAACCGCGGTTCCCGGTCTTCCGGATCGACAGCACGCCGACGGTCACGCAAGCCGCCGACGACCGCGGCACGGCCCTGACCCCGCAGGCCGGCGGGTCGCGGACCCAGCCGGCCGGGTACGCCCACGCGGCCACCGTCCGGCTCGGCGGGCTGACCCGCGAGGCCAAGCGGATCGGCACGCTCAAGGGGTACTTCACGGTCGTGGCCAGCGAGAAGTACCTGACCTTCCGGTTCCCCGACCTGGCGGCCAAGCCGCCGGTCGCCCTCCCGGCCCAGGAGCAGGTGACGGCCACCCTCCGGCGGTTCGGCAAGGACGACGACACATGGGAGGCCGAAATCGGGCTGACCTACCCGCCGACGATCCCGGAGTTCGAGAGCTTCGAGGCGTGGGCGGCCGGGAACCGGGTCCGGCTGGTGTCGCCCGACGGGACCAAGCTGTTCCCGCCGGAGAGCCGGAACGTGACCGCCGCCGGCCGGCAGGTGGTCGGGACGTACTACTTCAAGGAGGACCGGGCGAAGGGCCTCGTCAACCCGGCCGGCAAGGGGTGGTCGCTGGTGGTCGAGGCCCCGACCACCCCGGCCGAGTTCCGGGTCCCGTTCGAGTTGAAGGATGTACCGTTGCCGTGAGGGTTCGTAGGGTGGGTCCGGGCGGAACGAAGTCCCGCCGACCCACCGGGCGATGCGTGGTGGGTCCGCGGCCCTGCGGGCCGCCGCGACCCACCCTACAAGACTCGCCTCACTCGATCTTGATCGACGGGTCGAGCTGCTGGAGGAGCTTCCGCTCCCGCGGGTCGGCCAGGGCCTGGAGGAAGTGGACGAGGTCCCACAGCTCGTCCGGCTGGCCGCCGGCGGCCGGGGCGGCGGCCGCCTTCGCCTTCGAGTCGGGCATGGTGGACGGGTAGATGCCGGCGTAAATGCGGGCGTATAGGTCCTCGCCCCGGCGGCCCCCGCGGTACACGCCCAGGGTCAGGTTCCGCGGCTGCACCACCGTCCCCCACATGTCGAACTTCAGTTGCGGCGCCCGGCCGTAGTCCTGGTGGCAGCCGGCGCAGGTGCCGGCGAACGCCTTGTACCCGCGGGCCGCCGACCGCAGCCGGTCGAGCTCGGTCGGGCAGTTCTCGGGCGGGATCGGGATCGCCCCGGCATCGGCCCGGCCCCAGTTGCCGAGGGTCAAGAGTAGCTTCTGGGCGACGAGCTGGGCGGCGAACTCCGGGCTGTAGCCCGGGTCGTCGTCGCGGGGGTTGGTGGCGAGCTGGATCACCCGGGCCACGGTGTCGAACTCGGTCTCGCCGCGGACGCTCAGGTGGATGACGTAGGCCGCGACATCGTCCACCTCGGCGTCGGTCAGGTGGGCGAACGGCGGCATCATCGACCCGTCGATCCCCTTCCGGACGGCCCGCCGGATGTCCTCCTTCCGGGCCTTCCCCATCTCCCCCTTGCGGGGGGTGGCGGCCGGGAAGCAGGTGACGAACTTGAACAGCCCGCGGCGGTAGTCCCGGGGCGGGGCGTTGGCCTTGATGGCGTGCGCCCCGTCGCCCCCGCCGGTCGGGCCGTGGCACTGGAGGCACCAGCGGCGGTAGACGACCGCCCCGCGGGCCAGGGCGTCGTCGGTCAGCCCGAGCCGGTCCTTCGCCGCGTTCGCCTCGGCGAGGGCGTCGGCCAGGGCGTCGGCCGCCGTCTTGCCAGCCGGGAGGCCCTCGCCGAACACCTCCTCGAGCTTCAGGGCGGTGGCCTGCTCGGCCGTCGGCACCCGGACGGCCGGTGCGGCGGGGGTGCCGAAGTAAGTGTCCAGCGCCCGGCCGATGTCGTCCCGCTGGGGCGGGGTCAGCCCGGCGTCCGGGTCGAGGATGGCTTTACCCACGAGCGGCTTGAGCTTGGCCGCGAAGTCGGCGTCCGGCGACCGGTCGCCGTCCCGGGCGGTCCGCAGCGGCGGGTAGCCGGGGGAGTACCAGCCGGGGGGGGCGCCGAGGTCGCCGACGGCCATCAGGTCGGACCGGACCGGGTACCGCAGGGCGGCGACGGCCGCGACCGGGCGTTCGTCCGGGGCCGGGACCCGGCCGCAGCCGGCGGCGACGAGAATCACGAACGGTAGGGTAAGTCGCCGGCGGCGCATCGGTGGCCCCGGGGCTGTCGCCCCGGGCTACGTTGTCGCGGGCCGTCGGCCCTGAAGAACCCCCGGTCCGGAGGGCTGAAAGCCCGACACAACGTAGCCCGGGGCGACAGCCCCGGGTCCGTTATCCCCGACCCGTTTTCCCTCACCCATTCTTGTGTCCGGGGCGGGAATGTCAACAATGGGAAGAGGCCCCCTGCCCCGGAACCCGACCGGATGAGCCGTTCCGTTCTCGCCATCGCCGCCGTGTTGATGACCGCCGTCCCGGCCGCCGCCCAGCCGCCGGCCGACGGGGCCGCCCTCCGCGGCGAATCCCCGCCGACCCGCAAGCGGCTGGCCGAGGCCGAGGCCAAGCTGGCCGGCGGCAAGCCCCAGGACGCGGCCGACGAACTCCAGCGCCTGCTGGACGAAGCCGGGGACGACCTGGTGTCGCTCGACGGCCGGCAGTTCCGCCCGGCCCGGTGGGTCGCCCACCAGATTCTCGCCAAACTCCCGCCGGACACGTTGAAGGCGTACCAGGCCCGGATCGACGAGCCGGCCCGGAAGCTCCTCGACGCCGGCAAGCAGGGCCGCGACCCCCGCTCGCTCTGGCAGCTCCTCGACCGCTACTTCGTGTCCAAGCCGGCCGCCGACGGGCTGTTGCTGCTGGGCGACCTCCTGTTCGAGCGGGGCGAGTTCCGGACGGCCGAACTCGTCTGGCGGCGGCGGCTGCCCGACGCTGGGGCGGACGTGAGCCACCCGACCCCGCCGGCCGACCTCGCCCCGGTCCGCGCCCGGGTGGTGCTGGCCGCGATCTTCGCCGGCGAGCTGGACCGCGCCCGGGACGAGCTGAAGGCGTTCGCCGAGAAGCACCCGGCCGCGGCCGGGCCGTTCGCCGGCAAGACCGGCCCCTACGCCGACACCCTCCGCGGCTACCT
>JAIEQN010000600.1 GCA_019747685.1 Gemmataceae bacterium | reverse complement strand
CCGGCCGTCTCGGGGCGCGACTCGAGCCGCTCGAATCGCCACCGCCCGTGGACGCTCCGGAAGTCATCCGCCACGTCCGCCGGGTCGCCCCGGCGGACGGCCCGGGCGGCGTCTACGAACGCGGCCGCGACGTCCGGGTCCAGGCCGTCGGCCGCGAGCCGGGCCAGCGTCGCGGCCGGCGGCGGGCCAACCCCGGCGGCCCGGAGTTGGTCGGTCAGTTCCGCGACGCTCACCCCGGAGACCGGAATCATCCCCTCGCGGGCAAAGGCCATCGCCCGAGACCCCGGATCGGCTGCGACGGTGGTCTCGAACGCCGAGGTGGGTACGCAGACCCCGACCGGGAGCCGGGGCGCGGCGACGGCGACCGCCTCCAACTCCCGGGTCGTCCGCCCGAACCAGCCGGAGAGCGCGACCGACCCGGGCGGGACGACGAGGAGGGCGGGGAACTGGCCGGCGGGGTCGAGCCCGCTCACCCCGGCGAACACCCGCGCCGGCCCTCCTCCCGAGTGAGCTCCTTCCGCCAGTTCGTGGGTGAACTCGGCCGGGCCGATCCGGCGGCCGTCCGCGGCCGCGGCCAGTGCCAGGTACGCGGCCGCGGCGGTCGGGTCGGCGGGATCGGCTCCGATGGTGCGCCAGAGCTGGTCGAGGTCGTATCGGGTGAGGCGGGCGGCGTCGGGGAGCCCTGCCGTCCGTCCGGCTACCCAGCGGAGGGCAAGGGTGGTGGGCCCCGCCCGCGCGAAGATCTCGGTGACCCAGACCTGGGCAAAGGTCCCGGCGTCGCCGCCGGCGACCTGGGCGACGGAGAGGCCCCCGCGGCCGGCCCACCGCCGCCACTCGCGGACACCGAGCCCGACCGGGCCGGCGAGGACGCTGACCGTCGGCACGCCCCCGGCACGGCGGGTCTGGTGCCAGTCCAGGAGGGTCGAGGTCGGGTGACTCATCGGCAACTGTGCGGGGAAGACTCATCCCGGGCAAGTGTGCTGGTCGTGAAACGAGTCTACCGCCCCGGCTCGCGTTGCAGAATTGCAGACTCGCGGAATTGCAATTGACACCCAGAACGGACCGGGGTCAACTGTCGCAGCTTTGCGGTTTTGCAGAATTCGATCCGCAAGGAGGCGTGCAATGGCCAAGTCGAAGCGAACCCGTCCGGCCGACCGGTCGGAAGCCCTCGAACAGTACCACCGGCTCATTGCCCTGTTGGGCGACCGGGTCAAGTCGGTCGCCGGGCGGTTCCAGACCGCGGCGTACCTGGTCGGCCGCCCGGGGGGCGGGAAGAGCCACACCGCCTGCCGGGTGCTCGACGCGTGCGGGGCCGACTACGTGCTCCTGAACGGCCGGGTCACCCCGGCCGCCCTGTTCGATGAGATTGAGGAGCGGCCCGACTCGGTCGTGGTGATTGACGACGTCCCGCTGCTGTTCGGCAACCCCCAGGCGGCCCAGATCCTGATGGCCGCCGTCGGCGGCGACCCGGGCGTCCCGCGGCGGGTCACCTATGTGACCAAGGCCGCCCGCCGGGTGGTCGAGTTCGCCGGCGGGGTGATCGCGATCAGCAACCGGCCGCTCGGCCACGACCCGGCCGGACGGGCTCTCGCCAGCCGGATGTCGACGCTCGAGCACGAGCCGACCGACGAGATGCTCGTCGCGTTCATGGAGTCCGAGGCCCGCAAGGGGGTCAAGGACGTCCCGGCGCGGGAGTGCCTGACGGTGTTCGAACACGTGGTCGAGGTGTGCCGGGCCGGGGACTACCGGGTCGACCTGCGGTACTTCTTCAAGGCGGTGGAGGACTACCGGTGCTGGAAGTT
The DNA here is from genome assembly GCA_019747685.1 of Gemmataceae bacterium. GTDB lineage: Bacteria > Planctomycetota > Planctomycetia > Gemmatales > Gemmataceae > Urbifossiella. The sequence continues at coordinate 4,260 of JAIEQN010000600.1, read as the reverse complement.
CGGGGTGTGCGAGACGGACTGGCGGGTGCTGGTCCGGTCGTCGATGCGGCGGGTGGGGGCCGACGAGCTGCCGCCCGCCCCGCTGACCCGGGCCGGGACTAAGGTGACCGAGTACGAGGTCGTGCGGGAGTTGCACGGGCGCAAGCTATCCGGCGCCGCGCTGGAGGCCGCCTGGCGGGACCGGACGGGGAAGGCGCTGGACAGCTACTACCGAAGGAGGCGGGAGCTGGGACTACGGTGAACGCCCTCTATCGGGGGATCAGCAAGTCGTGAGCTTTGCACCAATTCAGACACATGAGAAGCCGCGGAGGACGTGAGCCTCTGCCGTCACTCTGTGCTTCTGCAAAGTCACCGCCGTCCTTCACTTCGGGCGCGGTGGTGAGCCTTGTGGAACCGGAACGCGGGCGCAGCCCACCTCTTGGTCGTCCAACCCCTTTTTCCAGGCACTGAGGTGGGTTGGGAGACTACCAGCAGGGCCGCGAAGTCGCTGGCGGGCAGCCCGCTGAGCCGCGAAGTGTCGAGGACGAGCCGTCGCTGCTAGGGTGGCGGCGGTCCCGACCGCGGGCAGCCGCGCCGGGGATACCGAATCGTCCCTGTCCGGGCGCCGGGATGCGTTCGGGCGTGATTCGGACACCCACGACTTCCCGGGGCGGCGGGTCCACTCGGTTGGGAGGGGCAATTCACCCATCCTTTTCCGCCTCGCAACCGGCAAGCATTTTCTGAAGGCGCATGCAACCGGTCGGAATCCGGCGCCCGGCCGAACTCGCCGAAGGGCAACGGACCTTGACATCTCGCCGAGTGCTGTTACCATTTGGGTAACACATGATTGGCCCCATGAGTTACGCTCAGGGGAACAAATGGATTTGGTGATCAGCGACAAGAAGCTGCTCCGGGCGGTCGAGGACGACGCCCTCGCCGGCCGGTACGGCACCGCGATGGCGAAGAAGATCGCGCTCCGGCTGGCCGCGCTACGTGCGGCCGAATCGCTCGGCGACTTCTGGCCGCCCAAGTCAGGACCGGAGCGCTGCCACGAACTCCTCGGCGCCCGCGCCGGCACGTTCTCCGTGGACCTGAAGCAGCCGTACCGCCTGCTGTTCAGGCCGGTCGGAGAGACACCGCCGGCGGACCGCTCCGACGAGCAGAAGCGCTGGCTGGCGATCACAGCGATCGAGCTTTTGGCGATCGAGGACACTCATGAATAGCAAGACACCAACTCCGTTCGAGGCGGTCCCGGCTCCACACCCGGGCGGGGTGGTCGTCGAGTACCTGGACTTCCACGGGTGGTCGCAACGCGACCTGGCCCGGCGCACCGGTCTCACGCCCAAGACGATCAGCGAGATCTGTAACGGCAAGGCCCCGATCACACCCCCGACGGCCCTGGCGTTCGAGAAGGTCCTTCAGCGGCCCGCGCACCTGTGGCTGAACCTCCAGCGCCGGTTCGACGAGGCCGAGGAGCGCCGCCGCCAACACTCGAAGTCGGCGGAGTGGGGTACCTGGGCCCGGTGCTTTCCCCTCAAGGAGATGAGGCGCCTGAACTTCTCCCTCCCGGCGGGCTCGTCCGACGCCGACACGGTCCTGAAGTTCTTCGGCGTGTCGTCGCCCGAGAGCTGGCGGTCCGTGTGGGAGGCCTCGTCCGTCGCGTTCCGCCAGACGCGGGTCTTCACGGCGCGGGCGGAGGCGATCGCGGCCTGGGTCCGCGAGGCCGAGATCGTCGCGGGCGGGCTGGACGTCGCGGAGTTCGACGAGGACCGGCTGCGGTCGTCGCTGGGGGCGTTGAGGCGACTGACCCGGGAGCCGGCGGACCAGATCACGGACCCGATCCAGGGCATCTGTGCCCGTGCCGGGGTCGCGGTGGTACTGGTCCCGGAACTGCCGCAGACGCGGATCAGCGGCTGCGCGCGGTGGCTGGGCGAGAGGCGGGGGCTCGTCGGCCTGACGCTCCGCTACAAGACGGACGACCAGCTCTGGTTCACGTTCTTCCACGAGATCGGCCACCTCCTCCTGCACCGGCACAGGCGGTCGTTCGTGGTCGACAACGCGGCTGAGGACCTGGGCGACCGGGTCGTCGACCCCGAGATGGAGCAGTACGAAGAGGAGGCCAACCGCTTCGCGGCCGACACGCTCATCCCGCCCGCCGCGCTCGGCGACTTCCTCCGGCGGAAGACGTTCACGAACGACTCGATCCACGACTTCGCCGAGGTGGTCGGGGTCGGCCCCGGGATCGTCGTCGGCAGGCTGCAGCACGACGGCGTACTGGCACATCACCAGGGCAACAAGCTGAAGCAGCGGCTGAACTGGACCTTCGCCACCGAGGAGTGAGAGCATGGTCGGCAAGATTGTCATCACCCGGACCGGCTACGACCCGCAACTGGGGAAGCACGTGAAGGACCCGTACCTGGGTCCGCGGCCGACCCTCGGGGCGTGCCGGCCCGACGTGCGCGAGCAGCTGAAGGTGGGCGACCATTTCTTCGTGATCTCGGGGAAAGTCCCGGGCGCCGACCAGTACGTCTTGGGCGGCTTCGAGATCGCGGAGAAGATCGACGCGACCGAAGCCTACCAGCGATTCCCGGACCTCAGGCTGCGCAAGCGCGAAGACGGCCAGCTCACCGGCAACATCATCGTCGGCGCCGACGGCCGGCAGCACCCGCTGGACGACCACACGCCCAAGTCGTTTCCCCGGCGGGTCCGGAACTACGTGGTCGGAAGGGACCCTGTTTCCTTGACGACGGCGGCCGAAATCGCCGAAGGGCGCAAGCACACGCTGACTGTGCTCCGCGACATCCTGGGCCGCAAGGGTGACTCACCGTTCGACCTCCTGGGCCGGTCCGGCGCGTTTCTGACGGACGAGCAGGTACGGGCGCTGCGGAGCTGGCTCACGGCGCTGAAGGCCTCGTGCGTACGCGTCGAACCGGCCGCAGCCGCCTCCGTACCGGCCCGGCCCGCACGAACTCGTCTGGTGGGGTAGGAGCATGAAGGCGAAGGCGGATTACGGCCGACTGTCCCGAGCCGCCCGGCGCGGTTACCGGGAGTCGTCGGGCTGTGCGACGGCGAATGAGGCGGATGCCGTGGTGCGCGACCAACCAGAGTCGTGTGAGGTGGTTGCCGTGGGCAAGCGACGGGACGGCCGCACCCGCTACTGGTGCCTCCGGCATCGTGCCGACGCCACGGCGAAATACGGGAAGCCGGCACCCGCCTGTCGTGCGGCGCACATCCCGCCGGTACGTGCCGAGGACGTGTTCGAACTGGACATCGACCGTTACAAGGGCGGGGTTGCCCTGTGGGGCGCCGTGCCGGCCGTGTACGACACCACGTCGCTCCCGATGGACCGCGGGATCCACGTCCACGCCCGGGTCACCGCGGGCGCGGAAAAGGAAGTGGATCGTACCGTTCCGGCCGTTCGGATCCTGAGCCGTCGACTCCCGCAGGACGGGATCGTCGTTTCCGAGCTGGACGCCATCTACTACATGGTGACCTCGGTCTTCGGCTTCAAGATGAAGCACGTCAGGTGCTCCTACTGCGGCTTCCCGCACCTGGATAAGGACTGGTTCAGCGTCCGCCCGCACCGGCGGCACCTCTGTGCCGGGTGCGGGAAGCACTTCACCGACACGGAACACGCGATCGGGAACCCGATCGTTGCCGCCCGCGAGGCGTGTGGCGTGGGGGAACACCGGACGTCTCCGTCGAAGAAGACGCTGGCGATCCGGCAGGCGGATTTCCCGGGCGGGATTCAGGTCTGGGGTTCGAACCCCGCCTTCCTCTGGACCAAGCGCCGTGCCGAAGAAGGGGGTATCCACGTCCATGCGTACAAAAAGACCACGGTGCGTCCGGAACTGGACGACACATATGGCCAAGTCAGCATCGACGGCATCGACCTCGATCCCGTGATGGTGCGCGTCCTGATGGCCCAGAGCGTGCTCCCGTCCCTCAAGAACCGTGTTCGGTCAATGGAGTGTCCGTCGTGCCGCCTCCCCATATTCATTGGTGGCGAGGGTGCGTTCACGCCCTCCTCGACCCACACGTGTCCGCGGTGCGGCCGGCAGGTCGCGGCAACCGGCAGATTCCGTAAGACTGTCGCCAACCCGCTCCCGGCGATCCTCGCGCGGATTGCCCAACAGGCGCCAAGGCGACCGCAGGCGCACGACATTGGCTTGATGCCCGAGACCCTTTACAGGCCCTGACAAAGCCGACCCAACTACATGACGCCGTCGTTCAGGATGCGGTAGCAGATGACGCTCGCGGCCAGGGTGGTGAAGGCGTCCC
>JAIEQN010000513.1 GCA_019747685.1 Gemmataceae bacterium | reverse complement strand
GGCGGCACCCGCTCGCCGAGGTACGGCCGGACCGTCGAGCCGACCTCCTCCCGGACCCGGCCGGCGGCCGCCCGGCCGCGGTGGAACAGCCGCAACAGCCGGTTCCGGGCGGCGAGCGTCCCGCGGCCCGCCCGGGGCGGCTCGACCGACACGTCCAGTTGGTCGAACCGGAGGGTGGTCCCGCACCGGCCGCAGGCGGCCGACCCGGGGACGTTGTAGAACGCGCAGTTGACGCACTGCATGGCGGGCTACGAGGTCCGGAGGTGTTGGGACAGGTGGGTTTGGCCGTACACCGGCTGCTCGTAGTACTCGGCCGTCAGCTCCTTCGACTCCTCCCGGCCGACGATCTTCACCAGGGCCTCGACGGCGTCCAGGCAGGCCGCCCCCTTGATCCCGAGGGTCCGGACCGTCACCTTCCCGGCCGCGTCGATCTCGATCTCGATCTCTTCCACGGCGGCCTCTGGTCACGAGTTCCGGACCCGAATCTTGATCGTCTGGTCGGCGGTCGTCTCCTGCTCGACCACGGCGACCCCGCGGCCGTGCAGTTCGGTCATCAGCTTGTGGTAGACGTACTGCTGGGTGATCCGGCCCACCAGCTCCTCGCCGATCTCCCGCAGCTCGGCCTTCGACAGGTGGTCGCCCTCGACGCACACCTTCAGCCGGCCGTGGGCGTCCTGGTTGATCGTCGCCCGCACCCCGTCCGGCCGCTCGACCAGGATTTGCTCGGTCTGGCGGACACCCTCGACGACGGCGCTGTCCTCGACCGCGACCTCGGCCCGGTTCTTGAGCGGCCGCCGGGCCTTCAGCCCCTGCTGGGCCTGGAGGGCGGTGAACCCGAGGCTGCTGACGGCGGCCGTGACGGCCGCGGCGATGGCCGGCCAGTTGGCGATCACGATCGGGGTGACGACGGCCACGGCGCTCATAACGGCTCCTACCGGGCGAACGGCCCGGCGTCGGCCGGCCGTTGGGGCGGGTCGTCTTCGGCCTGAAGGGCCGTTTCCGTCAGCCCAGCCCGAAGGGCAGGGCCGGCGTCCGCCTACAGGCCCGGCCCTGGAGGGGCCGTTCTCACGCCCCGCGGCCGGGAACGACCCTTACAGGGTCGGGGACGTTGGGTTGCCCGGCCACCCGGGCCTGCGGCCCGGGCTGACGGAAACGGCCCTTCAGGCCGAAAACCGGGACCACGCCTCGCCGGCCGACACCGGATCGTTCACCACTGGTCCCGACCCCATCAACGGCCGGCGGACGCCGGGCCGTTCGCCCTACAACTCCAGCTTCCGCCGGGCGGTGCCGGCCGTCGGCAGCTCGCCGCTGGCCAGCCGGGCTCGGCCCTGGGCCCAGTTCCGAAGCCGCAAGAGGTCCTCGTTCATCGTCCGGGACAGCGGCACCGTGCTCGCCAGGCAGCCGGCCAGGACCGCCTGGTCCAGGTCGCCGCCCCGGCTGAACGCCTCGAACAGCCCGGACACGACGGCCTCCTCGATCTCGGCCCCGCTGAACCCCTCGCTCTGCCGGGCCAGGGCGGCCAAGTCGAACCCGGCCGCCGACCGCTTGCGGCGCTCCAGGTGGATGCGGAACACGTCCTGCCGCTCGGCCTCGGACGGCAAGTCGACGAAGAAGATTTCGTCCAGCCGGCCCTTGCGGAGCATCTCCGGCGGCAGCTTGCTGATGTCGTTGGCGGTGGCGATCACGAACACCGGCGACTTCTTCTCGGAGAGCCAGGTCAGGAACGTGCCGAACACCCGGGACCCGGTGCCGCCGTCGCTGGCCCCGCCGGACGCCGCCCCGGCGAACGCCTTGTCGATCTCGTCCACCCACAGGATGGCCGGGGCGACGCTCTCGGCGGTCTGGATCGCCCGCCGCATGTTCTCCTCGCTCGACCCGACGAACGACCCGAACATCCGGCCGATGTCCAGCCGCAGCAGCGGCATCTTCCAGAGGTTCGCGGCGGCCTTGGCGCACAGGCTCTTGCCGCACCCCTGGACGCCCAACAGCAGCACCCCGCGGGGGGCCGGCAGGCCGAACTCGGCGGCCTTGTCGCTGAACGCCAGCCCGCGGGTCCGCAGCCACCCCTTGAGGTTCTCCAGCCCGGCGACGGCCCCCAGGTCCTCCCGGCTCTCGTAGTACTCCAGCAGGCCGCTCTTGCGGATGATCTGCTGCTTCTCGCTGAACACCACCGACACGTCGGTCGCGTCCAGCTTGCCGTCGAGCACGATCGTCTTGGCGAAGACGTTCTCGGCCTCCTTCAGGGTCAGCCCCTGGGCGGCCTGCAACAGCCGCTCGCGGCCGTCGGCGTCGAGGTCGATCTGGACCTTGGCCGACTCCTTCACGTCGTCCACGATCCGGTCGAGCAGCCGGTTGAACTCGGGCACCCCGGGCAGCCCGTACTCCAGGACGGTCACGTCCTTGGCCAGCTCCGGGGCGATCTGCTGGAGCGGGGAGACGACCACGATCGTCTTGTAGCTGTCCCGGAGCAGGTGGGCGGCGTCCCGGAGCCGGCGGATGACCGGCAGGTTGCACCGGGAGCAGCCGACCGCCTCCTTCATGTGGAAGTGGAAGTCCTTGAACAGGAAGACGGCCGGGTCGACGTGGTCGATCACCTGGTTGACCGCCTGGACCGGGTCGCCGACGCTGTTCCCCTTGCCGGTCGGGCCGCCGGCCGCCGCATCCTTGACGACCCCCTGGGTGAACGTCCAGGTGAAGAACTTCTTGTTCCGCTGGCGGGCGATCTCGGCCAACTGCTGCTCGACCCGCTCCTCCTCCCAGGTGACGACGTAGATGATCGGGTACCGGGCCCGGATCAGCACGTCGAGTTCCCGGGCGACGGCCGACTTCGGCAGCGGCGGCTCCGCCGGCCGGGCGGCCGGCTTCGGCCGCGGGGCCGGGGACCCGTTGATCGTGATCGGCGGGTTGGTCACGGGGGAGGCTCCGCTCGCGGGACGACCCCGCCGGGATGTTCACGCCCGGCGGGCGGTTCCATTTCACGCCACCCGGATTCCTGCCGGGGCAGGGCGGCCAGCACCTCGACCAGCGGGCGGGTCAGGCCGAAGACGTAGACCCGGCCGTCCGGGAGGATGGTGATCTCGCTGACCGGCCCCTCGTCCCGGGTCTTCGGCGGCTTCATGATCGTTCAGGATACCAGATGCAGGCCGGCGTCGGCGGCGATCCGCCGGGCGGATTCGATTTCCCGGCGGGAGAGCGGCCGGCCGAGTTCCTGGTAGTGGTTCGCCTGCCAGTGCGGCAGATACCCCTCCCGCAGGGAGAATTTCACGGTCGGTAGATGACCGGCCAGCCAAGTGACGATCGGCCGGTAGCAGCACTCGGTGTGGCCGGGCAGCAGGAGGTGCCGGATGATGAGGTCGGTCCGGCCGGCGACCAGCCGGAGGTTGCGGGAGAGGATGTCGGTGTACCGCTCGACCCCGCCGATCCGGCGGCCGCAGCCGTTGTTGCCGAACTTGAAGTCGGCCAGGTAGAGGTCCACGACCCCGTCGAGCAGGTCGTAGGCCTCGGGCGTGCCGTGTAGGTCGGTCTTCCAGACGACCCGCGGCAGGTCGGGGCAGCCGGCCATCGCCGCCAGCACGGCCGGGAGGTGGATCGTCGGCTCGCCGCCGACCCATTGCAGGGTGCGAGGTTGGAGCGGCCGGCCCGCTTCGACCGCCGCCCGGAATAACTCCGGCGTCAGCTCGTCGCCCCGGCGGGGGTCGAAGGCGTTCAGCTCGTTGATGCAGAACACGCAGCGGAGGTCGCAGCCGGACAGGTAGAACAGGTGGGACGGGGCGATCAGGCGCTCGTCCCCGTACTCGACCCGCTGGCGGAAGACCCGGGCGACCGGCCCGGCCTTACACGGGCCTCGCTCGCCGGCCGTGCGGTCGACGCCGCAGCGGTGCTCGCACAGCCGGCAGCCGCGGTAGTGGGCGTCGGCCGCGGCGAGCCGGTCGGCGGTGATCGCGGCCACGGTCATCCGGTCGTCCCCCGCCGGTCAGTCTACCCGATCGGGGTGTCTGGTGACTGGCCGGCCGATGGCCCCACAGATTGACCCTCTCCCGGGCGGCGGGGACGGCCATGCTCGCGGCGATCATCTCGGCGACACTCGGCGTCGTCCTAGTGGCCTGGGTCTTGGCCGAGGTGTTCGAGGCCCTGGTCCTGCCCCGGCGGGTCCTCCGCCCGTTCCGGCTGACCCGGCAGTTCTACCGGGTCGGGTGGCGGGCGTGGACGGCGGCCGCCGGACTCTTCCCGCCGTCCCGCCGGCGGCAGACGTTCCTGAGCGTCTTCGGCCCGCTGTCGCTGTTGCTCCTGTTCGCCCTGTGGGCGGTCCTGCTGATCCTCGGGTTCGGGCTGCTGCACTACGCCTTCGGGCCGGTCGACCGCGGGCTGTTCGACGACCTGTACCTGAGCGGGACGACGTTCACCACCCTGGGCTACGGCGACCTCACCCCGGCCAACCCGCCGTCCCGGGTGGTGTCGGTGGTCGAGGCGGCGACCGGGTTCGGGTTCTTCGCGGTGGTCGTCGGCTACCTGCCGGTGCTGTACCAGGCGTTCAGCCGGCGGGAGGCGTTCATCGCCCTGCTGGACGCCCGGGCCGGGTCGCCGCCGGCGGCCGGCCGGCTGCTCCTGCGGGCCCCGCCCCGCCCCACCGCAGGGCCGGTGCTCAACGACTTCCTGACCGAAGCGGAGCGCTGGACCGCCGAGGTGCTGGAGGGGCACCTGTCGTTCCCGGTACTCGGGTACTACCGGAGCCAGCACGACAACCAGTCGTGGCTGGCCGCCCTGGGCTGCACCCTCGACGCCACGGCCCTGCTGCTGACCGTGGTGGACGGCGTCGATCGCACACAAGCCCGGCTGACGTTCGCCATGGCCCGGCACACGCTGGTCGACCTGGCGCTGGTCCTCGGCCGCCGGCCCCCCGACCCGCCGGCCGACCGGCTCCCCGCCGACCGGCTGACAGAGTTGTTGGCGGCCCTGCGGGCGGCCGGGGTGACAGTCCGCGACGACGCCGCGGCCCGGGCCGCGTTGGCCGAGCTGCGGGGGCTGTACGAGCCGGTGCTGCACGGGCTGGCGGAGTTCTACCGGCTGGAGGTCCCGGCCGTCTGGCCGGCGGACGACCGGCCGGACAACTGGCGGACGAGCGCCTGGTTGCGGCAGGCCGACCCGCTGACGGCCCTCGGGGCGACCCCGCCGGACGACCACTTCGAGTGACCGGTCGGCGGCGGAATCTCGCCCGTCCGGGCACGCGGAATGCAACACCGTCACCCCGGAGGTGCGTTATGTCCGAACCGCAATCGCCCCGCGATCGGCTCTTGAGCCGGCCCGACGAGGAACCGTTGCCGACCCCCCTCGACCCGGCCGGCCCGGCGGCCCGTGGGCTCCCGGCCGACCCGAAGCCGGTCCCCCGACGTGGCCAGGGGGACCCGGCCGAGACGAACCCGCCCCCCGGCGACATCGGCCGGTCGGCGTGACCGACTAACTCGGGGGCGGGCCACATCGTCTGCACGGCGGCCCATGTGGCCCGAATCTTCTCGCGCCCGACGTGATACCCCGATTGCACCATCCGAATCCGGTCCGACCGGCGTATGGTTGGACGCGCGGGACGTTTCCGCCGCTGGTTCCGGTAGAGACGTTGAGTGGATGCTGGGTGGGGCCACGCCGCTGTCGCGGATGAGGTTCCCCAAGTTTCGTGGACAAGAGGTTAACGGTGCCGACCCAGGCCGAGGAGTCCGCCGATGCCTCGCAAGCGGACGACGTACACGGCCGAGTTCAAGCTCGCCGCCGTCAGGATGATCGCCGGCCAGGAGGTGTCCGTCGCCGAGGTCGCCCGCCGCCGCGATGTCGGCGAGAACCCCCTCCGGACCTGGGACAAGGCGGTCGCCGCGGGCGGCGGCGCCGCCCTCCCCGGGCACGGCACCCCGACCCCGGCCGACGGCGAGCCGGGGCGGCTCCGGGCCGAGGTCGGCCGCCTGAGGGCGAGCGGGACCCGCCAAGAAAAGCCGCCGCCTGCTGCGCCCGCCGACCTGACGTTCCGGTCCATCGCCGGCCGCGCTGGCCCGGGGCCGGTCCGGCGGATGCGCGG
>JAIEQN010000081.1 GCA_019747685.1 Gemmataceae bacterium | reverse complement strand
GGAGCGTCGGACCTCCGGTCGCTCACGCCCCCGGCTCGCCTACTTGGTGGCCCCGATCTGGTCGAGGACGAAGGCCATCACCAGGGCCCGCTCCTTGAGGGCGTCGTACCGGCCGGACGACCCGCCGTGCCCGCCGGCCATGTTGCACTTCAAGAGCAGCGGGTACGGGTCGGTCTTGAGGGTCCGCAGCTTGGCGACCCACTTGGCCGGCTCGTGGTACATCACCTGGCTGTCGTTCAGGCTGGTCGTCACCAGGACCGCCGGGTACGCCCCCTTCTTCAGGTTGGTGTACGGGCAGTACGACTTGAGGTACTCGTACTCGGCCTTCACCTTCGGGTTGCCCCACTGCTGGAACTCCTGCGTCGTCAAGGGCAGCGACTCGTCCAGCATGGTGTTCACCACGTCCACGAACGGGACCTGGAGGACGGCCGCCCGGCACAGGTCGGGGCGGAGGTTCAGGGTCGCCCCGACGAGCAGCCCGCCGGCGCTGCCGCCCTGGATGGCCAGCCGGTGGCGGGCACAGTACCCCTCCTTCACCAGGTGGTCGGCACAGGCCACGAAGTCGGTGAAGGTGTTCTTCTTCTTGAGCATCTTGCCGTCGTCGTACCACGTCCGGCCGAGGTCGCTCCCGCCCCGGATGTGGGCCAGGGCGTACACCGCCCCGCGGTCGAGCAGGCTCAGCCGGGTCGGGTCGAACGCCACCGGCATGGTCGCCCCGTAGGACCCGTAGGCGTACAGGAGGCACGGGGCCGTGCCGTCCTTCTTCAGCCCCTTCTTGTAGACCAGCGACACCGGCACCTTCGTCCCGTCCGGGGCGGTGGCGAACGTCCGCTCGGTCGCGTACCGCTCCGGGTCGTACCCGCCCAGCACCGGCTGCCGCTTGAGCAGCTTCCGCTCCTTCGTCTTCAGGTCGTACTCGTACACCGACGGCGGGGTGACGAACGAGGTGTAGGTGAGCCGGACGGACGGCGTGTCGAACTCCGGGTTCGCCCCCAGCCCGGCCTCGTACACCGCCTCCGGGAACTCGACGGCGTGCGTCGCCCCGGTGGCCAGGTCGCGGACCAGCAGTTGCGGCAGCCCGTTCACCCGGGCCGCGACGACCGCATGGTCCCTGAACACGTCGATGTCCTGGACGAACACCGCCGGGTCGTAGGGCGAGAGGTCCTTCCAGTTCGCCGGGGCGGCCTGGCCGACCGGGCAGATGACGACCTTGAAGTTGGTGGCGTCCTTGTTGGTCCGGATGTAGAAGACCCCGTCCCGGTGCTCGGCCGAGTACTCCAGGTCCGGGGTGCGGGGGACGATCACCCGCCACTCGCCGTCGGGTTGGTCGGCCGGCAAATACCACTGCTCCGAGCTGGTGAAGCTGTCGGACGTGCGGTACAGGTACTTCCCGTCCCGGCTTCGGGCGGTCCCCAGGTTGAAGAGCGGGTCCTTCTCCTCGTACAGAAGGACATCCTTCTCCTTCGGCTGGCCGATGGTGTGCCGCCACAGCTTGTGGGCCCGCTTGGCCGCATCCTCGGTGACGTAGAACAGCGTCTTCCCGTCGGCCGCCCAGGCGAACCCGGCGGCCTTCACCAGCTTGTCCTCGATCAACTTCCCGGTCCGCAGGTCCTTGACCGAGAGCAGGTACTCGCGGAACCCGGTGGTGTCGGTGGCGTAGGCCAGCCGGGCGCCGTCGTCGCTCGGCCGGCGGGGGCCGACGTTGAAGAACTTCTCGTGCTTGCCCAGCTCGTTCCCGTCGAGCAACACCTCCTCGGCCGCGTCCAGCGTTCCCTTCTTCCGGCAGTAGATCGGGTAGTTCTGGCCCTCCACCGTCCGCGAGTAGTACCAGTACCCCTTCTCCTTCACCGGCACGTCGGTGTCGGTCTGCTGGATGCGGGACAGGAACTCCTTGTACAGGGCCTCTTGCAGCGGCTCGGTCGGCTTGAGGACGGCCGCGGTGTAGGCGTTCTCGGCGTCGAGGTACTTGATGACCTCGGGGTCCTTCTTCTCCCGGAGCCAGAAGTAGTCGTCGGTCCACGTGTCGCCGTGCAGCTCTGCCTTGTGGGGGATCGGCTTGGCGGCCGGCGGGGCCGGCGGCTGGGCGACGGCGGCGGCCGGCAGGGCGACCAGCCCGGCCAACAGGAGACGGACCCGCGTCATGGCGGAACCCCCGGGGACGTGGTGCGGGAGGGGACGGGGACAGTTTATGCGGCCCGGCGGCGAAGGTGACCCGGGGTTTCACCCCGGGCTATGGTGTGGCAGCCCTTCAGCTGCCCGGTTCTGGACCCCGAAGGGGTCACACAACATAGCCCGGGGTGAAACCCCGGGTCGGGTCGGACCGGGCCGGCGTTCGTGTTCTATCTTCCGGCGAGGGCCGTGTTCCCCCGCCGGGCCGCCGCATGTTCTTCCGCGCCTTCGCCAAGCTCGCCCGGGCGGTCGTCCCGGCCCGCCCGCCCGAGCCCGAGGTATTCCGCGACCTCGGCAAGATCGAGTCGTTCCCGACCCTGTCCGACACCGCCGTCCGGGTGATCGCCCTGTCCCACGACCCGGACAGCACCATCGCCGGGATGGCCCACGCCGTCCGCCGGGACGGGGTGGTGGCGGCGGCCGTGCTGAAGGCCGCCAACTCGGCCCTGTACCGCGGCCGGTATCAAGTCGAGGACGTGCTCGACGCGGTCGTCCGGCTCGGGCTGCGGGGGTGTACGAACGTGGTCACCGCGTTCTGCATGAAGGGCCACTACAAGCACCCCACGCCCGACGGCCAGGCGGCCTGCGACGGCCTGCTGCGGCACGCCCTGTTCACCGCCAACGTCGCCGCCCGGGCCAACGCCCTGCTCGACCTCGGGTTCAAGGGGGAGGAGTTCACCGCCGGGCTGTTGCACGACATCGGCCGGGTGATCCTGTGCGTCCGGTCGCCGGCCGGGTTCGCCGAGGCCGACCCGATGACGTTCGACGAGGACGGCACGGTCCTGGCCCGGGAGCAGGAGGCGGTCGGGTTCGACCACTGCGAGGTCGGGGTCCGGTTCGCCCGGGCGAACAAGCTGCCGGAGTCGATCGCCGCGGCCATCCTGAACCACCACTTCCCGGCCGCCGACGGGGAGCACCGGCGGCTGACGGCGCTAGTTGCCCTGGCCGACCGGCTGGCCAACCACGTCCAGCGGACGCACGCCCTGAAGGGGTACGGGTTCGACGCCTGCCCGGGGTTCCGGGTGCTCCGGGCCGGCCTACGGCCGCCGGCCGCGGACGAGCTGAAGACGGCCCTCCCCGGGGCCGTCGTCCAGGCCCTCCGGGCCACCCGCCACATGCTCCGGCTGACCGCGGGGTGAAAACAACCCCTCCCCGGTGGCGGGCCGGGTGCTAGGCGAGCCGGGAGCGTGAGCGACCGGAGGTCGGTACTCCGGTCGCTCACGCTCCCGGCTCGCCAACCGGTCCCCGCGTCGGGGAGGGGGTTGGGGGCGGGGTCTCCTCCGACCCCACCCACCCGTCCTCCGTCCACCCGCGGGCCCGGTTGTACGCCCGGATCATCGCCCGCAGCCGGTCCTCGGGGAGGACCGCCCCCGGGGCCGACCCATCAGGCAGCCGTTCGCCGAGAAACCGCCGCGGCAGGGTGTCCTCGGCCGGGGTCCAGCCCTCGCGGATGTTGAACCGCTTCTTGGCGTCGATCACCCGCCGGGCGGTCGCCCGCAGTTCGTCGGCCGTCACGTCCCAGCCGGTCACCTTCGCCAGCAGGTCCGCGGATTCGGCCCACAGGTCGGGGAAGACCCCGCGGAGGAACTTGCACAGGATGAGGGAGTCGATGAGCGCGGCCCGGTCCTCGGTCTCGACCGCCCGCCGGGCCGATTCCGCGTCCCCGTGCCGGCGGTCGGCGTCGGGGGAGAAGTCCACCTCGTAGGCCCCGCTCCGGTTGTGGTCGGCCCCGCGGGTGCCGACCGCGAACCCCAGGGCCATCGCCTGGAGCGCCCGCGGCTCGTACCCCGGCAGCTCCAGCCCCTTGACGTGCGGGGCGAAGTCCGCGGCCCCGCCGCCGATGGCGGCCGCGGCCCGCCGGGTGCCGTCGGCCAGGAGGTCGCCGGGGCCCTCCCGCCGGCCGATCATCCCCAGGAGTGACAGCAGGGCGTCACCGTCGCCGAAGTGCGGAAGAGACCCCTCCCCCCGGCCCCCTCCCCCGGGGGGAGGGGGGGGGGAAGCCCCGGGCCGTCCCGTCTGATCCCCCCTCCCTTCGTAGGGGAGGGGGTTAGGGGGAGGGGTCTCTTCCGGCGGGGGGCCGGTGTCTTCCAACAGCCCGCGTTCCGAGCACTCCATCGCGAACGCGGCCGTGGCCCCGGCCGAGATGGTGTCCATGCCGAGGTCGTCGCACAGCCGGGCCGCCCGGAGGATCACGCCCCGGTCCGAGATGCCACAGAGCGGACCCAGGGCAAAGAGGGATTCGTACTCCAGCCGGACAGTAGGGGATAGGGGGGAGGGGTTTGGGTATAGACCGTTTGTGGCTGGTGGTTCGGTTCTATCCCCTAACCCCTCCCCCCTATCCCCTACTCGGTAGATGTGTTCGCACCCGATCGTACAGGCGGCGCACGACCGCCGGGCGACCCGGGCCGCGTCGCTCAGCGCTTCTCCTGAAACTGCCTCCGCCCCCTCGAACTGGCCGGCCTGGAAGTTCCGGGTGGGCAGCGCGTTGAGCCGGTTGAAGGTGAGCAGGTTGGCGACCGTCCCCAGCTCCCGGTACTTGGCCGCGGCCGGGCCGAACGACCGGGCCGACAGGTCCCGGGCCGCCGCCACCACCCCGGCCGGGTCGGCCACCGGCGTCCGCCGGGTGCCGCGGACGCCGACCGCCTTCAGGTTCTTCGACCCGAGGACGGCCCCCAGCCCGCCCCGTCCGGCGTGCCGGTTGTCGTGGCTGATGGTGGCGAACCGGACCAGCCGTTCCCCGGCCGGGCCGATCACCGCGAACGACCAGTCCGGGCCGTGCCGGTCCCGCAGCCCGGCCGTGGCGTCCGGCGTGGTCCTCCCCCACAGGTGGCCCGCGGGTTCGAGCCGAACGGCCCCGTCGTCGATGAGGAGGATCGAGGGGGCGGCCGCCCGGCCGACGATGACCAGGGCGTCGGACCCGGTCTTCTTGCCGCTCAGGGCGAAGTGGGACGACGACAGGGCGTCGTTGAACCGGCCCGTCAGCGGCGACTTGGCGGCGACGGCGAACTTGGCCGAGGTCGTGAGGGGCGTGCCGACGAGCGGGCTGAAGACGAACGCGAGCGGGTTGTCCGGGGCGAGGGGATCGACCCCCGGCGGGCACTCGCGGTGGAGCAACCGGGCGGCCAGCCCGACCCCGCCGACGTATTGCCGCAGCACGTCTTCCGGCAGCGGCACCGCCCGGACATCGCCCGTCGTTACGTCGATCCGGAGGTATTGGCCGTGGTAGCCGAACGGGGGGGAATGCGGAGTTCGGAATGCGGAGTGCGGAATGGGAGCCAGGTCTTCTGCTTCATTCCGCATTCCGAACTCCGCATTCCGCATTCCTGATCAGCCGCCCGCGTCGGCCCCGAGCACCAGCAGGGAGTCGCCGTCGGCCAGGGGCTCGTCCGGGTCGGCGGTGAACCGGCCGCCGCCGACGGACAGCAAGTACTCGGGTGCCACCCGGCCGTCCCGGACGACGGCCAGCCCCGGGCAGGCGGCCCGGAGGGCGTCGCGGACGGTGGCCGCCTCGACCGCCGCCCCGGCGGCCCCGGCCCGCAGCCGGGCTAGCCCGTAGAACTCGACCCGGACGCGGGGCATCTGGGCATTCTACCCGCCGGCCGGCCGCTTGCCCGCCGTTCCCGGCCGGCGTACTCTCTGCGGTAATCCGTTCCCTTCCCACCCCATCCCCGGCCTCACGGCCGGGGCTCGCCAGCCCCGGAGCCTCCCCGATGGGTTTCCACCAGACCGCCGCGCACAAGAACGGCAAGGCCTCGTTCCACCAGATCGGGCTGGTCCGCGGCCAGTTCGGGAACGTCCCCGAGGCCCAGTGGCTGAAGTTCATCCAGGACGCCGGGTTCGACGGCTGGGAGGAGGCGAGCTGGGAACTCGACCTCCG
>JAIEQN010000214.1 GCA_019747685.1 Gemmataceae bacterium | reverse complement strand
CTGCCGGGCGAGCCGGCCGACGACGCGGGAGCCGGCCGCCGGCTGGCCAACCGGCTGGTCTGGCAGTTCCCGTGGTACTGGTCGGCCGGGGTGCTGGCCGGGGTGTGGCTGCTCTCCGCGTTCGTGCTCTCCCGCCGGGTGAAGTCCCTGGACCGGCTGAAGTAAGGTTCGGGTGGCACGGGCCTGCCGGCCCGTGCTTCACCCCGCACAGGCCGGGAGGCCTGTGCCACCAAACACGACCTCACCGGCGAAGCTCCCGGACCCCCCGATGTCGACCCCGATCATCACCCTCGACGGCGTTTCCAAGTGGTACGGGAACGTCATCGGGCTGAACAAGCTGACCCTGCACATCCCGCCCGGGGTGACCGGGCTGCTCGGCCCGAACGGGGCCGGGAAGTCCACCCTCCTGCAACTGGCCACCGGCCAACTGCGGCCGAGCCAGGGGACGGTCCGGGTGATGGGGCAGCCGGTCTGGGACAACCCGGGGCTGAACAAGGTCGTCGGCCTCTGCCCGGAGCAGGACGCCTTCTACGAGTGGATGACCGGGCACGACTTCGTCCGCACCTGCGCCCGGCTCGGCGGGATGGGCCGGGGCGAGGCCCGGGACGCGGCCGACCGGGCGATGGCCCGGGTCGGGATGACCGAGCACATGAACCGGGCCATCCGGGGGTACTCGAAGGGGATGCGGCAGCGGACCAAGCTGGCCCAGGCCCTCGTCCACGAGCCGCGGGTCCTGTTCCTGGACGAGCCGCTGACCGGGACCGACCCGGTCGCCCGGCGGGACATGATCGAGGTGGTCCGGGAGCTGGCCGCCGGCGGGGCCAGCGTGCTCGTCTCCAGCCACGTCCTCCACGAGGTCCAGTCGCTGACCCAGCGGATCGTGCTCCTCCACCGCGGCCGGCTGGTCGCCGAGGGGCAGGTCCGCGAGATCCGCGACCTGATCGACAAGCACCCGCACCGGATCGTCTTGGTCTGCGACCGGCACCGGGAGCTGGCCGCCCGGGTGGCCGGGTGGGCGGACGTGGACGGGATCAAGTTCCTCGACGGCCAGTCCGGGCTGATGGTGGAAACCCGCCGGCCGGACGAGTTCTACGCCCGGCTGCCGGCGGTCTCGACCGGCGGCCTGGCCCTCCGGGAGGTGTACTCGGAGGACGACAACCTGGAAGCCGTGTTCAAGTACCTGGTGACCCGATGACCGCGACCGACGCCCCGCCGGCCGGGCGGTCCCTCCCGGCCGAGCTGTCGGCCCTGGGGGCCCTGTTCGCCCTGACCGTCCGCCAGCACACCCACGGCCGGCGGCTGTTGGTCCTCGGGCTGCTCTACCTACTGCCCTGCGCCCTGGCGATCCTCCTCCGCAACCTCCCCCGGCCGGCCGACGCCGGGGTGCTGGAGTTCGCCCTCGTCCTCACCCTCCTGCCGCACGGGCTGGCCCCGCTGACCGCCCTGCTGTACGCCTCCGGCGTCGTGTCCGACGAGGTCGAGGAGCAGACGCTGACGTACCTCCTCCTGCGGGCGGTGCCGCGGTGGGAGCTGTACCTGGTGAAGCTGCTGGCGACGTTCTGCGTGACGACCGGGCTGGTCGCCGTCGGGGTGGCCGCCCTGTACGCGGCGATCTACGCCGGGACGCCCGAGTTCGGGGACGCGGCCGTCCCCCGGGCCGGGAAGATGATCGCCGTCATGGCCCTGGCCCAGGCCGGGTACTGTGCCCTGTTCGGGTTCCTCGGGCTGTACACCCGGCGGGCGCTGGTCGCCGGGATCGCCTACGTCATCGCCATCGAGGGGGTGATCGCCAGCCAGGAGTTCGCCGGCCGGGCGGTGGCGGTGGTGTACTACGTCCGGACGCTGGCGGTCCGGTGGCTCGACCTGCCACCGGACGTGCTGAAGGAGTGCCGGGATGTGTGGGGAATGGAGGACCTGGCCAAGCTGCCGTCGTCCGGCGATTGCGTCTGGACCGTCCTCGGGGTGGCGGTCGTGGTGTCGGCGCTGTCGTCGTGGTGGTTCGCCCGGAGCGAGTTCCGGATGAAGACCCCGGGCAGCGACTGATTGGTGGCACAGGCATCCCTGCCTGTGCTTCTCCGGTGGCACAGGCAGGGATGCCTGTGCCACCAAGTCAGGGGACACCCGGCCGGGTTTTCGGCGGGCATTCCGAACCCGCTCCGGGTATCATGGTAGGGTCCCACGGACCCCGCCATGGCCCTCCCCCGCCTCGCCCTCATCGCGCTACTGCTCGCGCCCGCAACAACCCTGGCCGGCCCGGACTTCGAGGCCGAGGTCGCCCCGGTCCTCTTGCGGCGGTGCCTGGAGTGCCACTCCGGGGCCGACCCGTCCGGCAAGCTCGACCTGTCCACCGCGGCGGGACTGGCGAAGGGCGGCCGCTCCGGGCCGGCCGCGGAATCGATCGTCGAGAAGGTCACGGCCGGCGAGATGCCGCCGAAGAAGGGGGGCAAGCCCCAGCCCTTGCCGAAGGCCGAGGTCGAGTCCTTGAGGGCCTGGGTCGCGGCCGGCACTCCCTGGCCGAAGGGCCGCACGCTCGACCGCGACGAGCGGACCACCGACGCCCGGGGCGGCCGCGACTGGTGGGCCTTCCAGCCGGTCCGGCGGCCGGCGGTATCGCCCGGCCATGCGAACCCGATCGACGCCTTCGTCCGGGCGAGGCTGACCGAGAAGGGCTGGGCGCCCGCCCCGCCGGCCGACCCGCGCGCCCTGCTCCGCCGGCTCACCTTCGACCTGACCGGCCTGCCGCCGACGGCCGAGGAACTCGACGCCTTCGCCGCCGACCCGTCCCCGGCCGCCTACGAGAAAGCCGTTGACAAGCTGTTGTCATCGCCCCACCACGGCGAGCGGTGGGCGCGGCACTGGCTGGACGTGGCCCGGTACGCCGAGACGTGCGGGTACGAGCGGGACCAGACCAAGCCGCACGCCTGGAAGTACCGTGACTGGGTGGTGGCGGCGTTCAACGCCGACAAGCCGTTCGCCCGGTTCGTCCGGGAACAGCTCGCCGGCGACGAGCTGCCGGACCGGTCCGAGGAGACCGTGACCGCGACGGGCTTCCTGCGGGTGGGGACCTGGAACGACGAGCCGAACGACCCCGACGAGTACACCTACGAGCGGCTGGAAGACCTCGTCGGCGCGACGACCACCGCGTTCCTGGCCGTCACGGTCAAGTGCGCCCGCTGCCACGACCACAAGTTCGACCCGGTGCCGCAGCGGGACTACTACCGGCTGGCGGCCGCCTTCTGGTCCGGGCCGGTCAAGCCCGGGCCGCGGGAACTGCTCGGCGGGCCGACGAAGGAGCAGTTGGGGTACGACCTGCTCGGCTGGACCGATACCTCCGCGACCCCGCCGCCCCTGCGGCTGCTCAAGAAGGGCGACCCGGCCCGGCCGGGCGAGCCGGTCCCGTTCGGCCTCCTGTCGCTCGCCCCTTCGCTGGACATGCCGGTGGTGCCGCCGAAGGCCGGTGCGAAGACCACCGGCCGGCGGCTGGCCCTGGCCGACTGGATCGCCGACCCGAAGAACCCGCTGGCCGCCCGGGTCTGGGTGAACCGCCTCTGGCAGCACCACTTCGGGGCCGGGCTGGTCCGCTCGCCGGACAACTTCGGGTTCACCGGCGAGAAGCCGACCCACCCGGAATTGCTCGACTGGCTGGCCGCCGAATTCGTCGCCAACGGCGGGAGGTCGAAGCCGCTCCACCGGCTCATGGTCCTGTCCGAGGCGTACAAGCAGGCGTCGGTCCACCCGAAGCAGGCCGAGTACGCGGCGGTGGACGCCGGCAACCGGCTCTGGTGGCGGGCCGAGCGCCGCCGGCTCGACGCCGAGAGCCTGCGGGATGCGTTGCTGGCCGCATCCGGGCGGCTCGACCTGCCGAAGGTCGGCGGCCCGAGCTTCGTCCCGGACATCAGCCCGGAGGCCCTGGAGGGCTGGTCCCGGAAGGGGGCCGAGTGGACACCGTCGCCGGCCGACGAGCAGCGGCGGCGGACGCTCTACGCCTTCGTCAAGCGGGGCCTCCTGCCGCCGACGCTGACCGTGTTCGACGCCCCGGACACCACACTCCCCTGTGCCAAGCGGGACGTGACGACGGTAGCCCCGCAGGCCCTGGCGCTCTTGAACAACCCGTTCGTGCATCAGCAGAGCGAGGCCCTGGCGGCCCGGGCCGGGGCCGGCGACGACCCGGTCCGCCGGGCGTGGCGGTCCGCCCTCGGCCGGGACCCCCGGCCGGCCGAGCGGGCCGCCGCCGACCGGCACCTCGCCGACCAGACCAAGCGGCTCGGCTCGGCCGACAAGGCGTTGGCGTCGCTCTGCCACGTATTGCTGAACACCAACGAGTTCGTGTACCTGGACTGAGGGCCGGCGATGTCGCGGCGTCTCTTCCCCTGCGGCCGGACCCGCCGGGAGTTCGTCTGGGAGATGGGCGGCGGGGTCGCCGGGCTGGCCCTGTCGGCGCTGTTGGCCGAGGACGGGTTCTTCGCCCGACACGCGAAGGCGGCCGGCTCGCCCGATCCGCTGGCCCCGAAGCCGTCGCACTTCGCGGCGAAGGCCAAGTCGGTCATCTTCCTGACGATGAACGGCGGCCCCTCGCAGGTGGACACGTTCGACCCGAAGCCTGCCTTGCAGAAGCACGCCGGCCAGCCGCTGCCGGCCGACAAGAAGTTCATCAACTCCGGCGGCCGGAAGGTCGGGTTCCTGACCCCCGCGGCCCGTCCGTTCCGCCCCGGCGGCAAAAGCGGCCTGCCCGTCTCCGACTTCTTCCCGGAGGTCCGCAAGCACGCCGACAAGCTGGCCGTCGTCCGCTCGTGCCACACCGACAGCCACGCCCACGGGTCGGCCCTGGTGATGCTCAACACCGGGAAGACGTTCATCGGCCGGCCGAGCCTCGGCAGTTGGGCCGTCTACGGCCTCGGCAGCGAGAACCGCAACCTGCCCGGGTACGTCGTCATCCTGGACAAGCGGGGCGGGCCGATCAGCGGCCAGCCGAACTGGGCCAGCGGGTTCATGTCGGCGGCCTACTCGGGCACCCTGTTCCGCCCGGTCGGCGACCCGATCCTCGACCTCCGCGGGCCGGCCCACCTGACCCCCGACGCCCAGAGGGCGCAACTCGACCTGCTGGCCGAACTCAACCAACAGCACCTCGACGCCCGGCCCGGCGGGCAGGAGCTGGCCGCCCGGATCAACTCCTACGAACTCGCTTTCCGGATGCAGGCGGCCACCCCCGAAGCCGTCGACCTGTCGAAGGAGACCAAATCCACGCTCGACGAGTACGGGGTCGGCAAGGCCCCGACCGACGAGTTCGGGCGGAACTGCCTGGTCGCCCGCCGGCTGGTCGAGCGGGGCGTGCGGTTCGTGCAGCTCTACTCGGGCGGCGGGCACCTCGAAGAGACCTGGGACGCCCACGAGAGCGTGGAGAAGAACCACGGCCGGCACGCGGCCGAGGTGGACAAGCCGATCGCGGCCCTGTTGGCCGACCTCGACCGCCGGGGCCTGCTGGACAGCACCCTCGTCGTCTGGGGCGGGGAGTTCGGGCGGATGCCGTTCAGCGAGGGCAAGGGCGAACCCGGCCGGAACCACAACCCCTACGGGTTTACGGTCTGGCTCGCCGGGGCCGGTGTGAAGGGCGGGACGGCCTACGGGGCGACCGATGAACTCGGCTTCGAGGCGGTGGAAGACCGGGTCCACATGCACGACCTGCACGCCACCGTCCTGCACCTCCTCGGCCTCGACCACGAGAAGCTGACCTACTTCCACCAGGGCCGGAATGAGCGGCTGACCGACGTGTACGGCCACGTCGTCACCGACATCATCGCCTGACCGGCCCGCGCGTTTTTCATGCCGCCCGGCCGGCGGCGGGCCTTATCCTGGTGTCCAGACCCGGAGGCCCGCCATGACCCCGGCCCGGTTCCGTACCGCCCTTCTCGCCGCCCCACGCCTGCCGGCCCCCGACGCCGCCCTCTGGGCCGCGTTCGCCGCCGGCCGCGACGAGGCCGCGTTCGCCGAGCTGGTCCGGCGGCACGCCCGGCTGGTCCGCGGGGCGGCCCGGC